>NZ_JAAALM010000699.1 GCF_009906395.1 Kineococcus indalonis | reverse complement strand
CGTCGTAGCCGTGGACGTACCCGGGCGCCCGCCCCGGCGCCCGGGTACGTCCACGGCTACGACGAGGCCGTGCGGCGCTCCCACGGCCGCCGCACCGCCGCCAACTCCGCCGCCCACCTGCTGCCGCGCCTGCGCCCCGGGCAGTCCCTGCTCGACGTCGGCTGCGGCGTGGGCACCCTGACCGCGGACCTGGCCGCCCGCGTCGCCCCCGGCCGGGTGGTGGGCGTCGACAGCTCCGCGCAGGTCCTGGACACCGCCCGCGCGGCCGCCGCCGAGCGCGGCGTCCACGTGGAGCTGAGCGTCGCCGACGCCTGCGCGCTGCCCTTCGCCGACGGCGAGTTCGACGTCGTGCACGCCCACCAGGTGCTCCAGCACCTGCCCGACCCCGTCGCCGCGCTGCGCGAGATGCGCCGCGTGTGCCGCCCCGGCGGCACCGTCGCCGTGCGCGACGCCGACTACGCCACGGTCCACTGGCACCCGCAGCAGGAGGCCCTGGCGCAGTGGCGCGAGCGGTACCGCGCCGCCGCGCGCGCCGCGGGCGGCGAACCGGACGCCGGCGCGCACCTGCTCGCCTGGACCCGCGCCGCCGGCTTCAGCGAGGTGGTGCCCTCGGCGTCGGTGTGGCTGTTCGCCACCGCGGAGGACCGTGCCTGGTGGGGCGGCACGTGGGCCGAGCGCACCTCCGGCGAGCCGCTGGCCGGCCGGCTGCGCGCGCTGGCCGCCGGGGACGGCGAGGACGGCGAGGACGGCGTGCAGCGCCTGGCCGCCGCCTGGCGCGCGTGGGCCGCGGACCCGGACGGGTGGACGACCATGACGCACGGGGAGGTGCTCTGCCGCCCCTGAGCGGGCACCGGGCGCGCGGCCCGGCCGGCGCTCAGCCGGGCGGGCCGCCGGCCGCCCCCAGCGGCCGCACCGCCGCGAAGGGCGCGGTGAGCACCCCCAGCGGTGTCTGCACGTGGTAGCGGGTGCGGGCCCGGCGCAGCACCCGCCCGGTCAGCCCGGCGTAGCGGCCGCTGCCCAGCAGCCGCACCGCCGTGCCCACCGGCAGCGGCGGCGCGGCGGCCGCCGGCGCGGGGGAGGTCAGCAGCCCGGCCAGCAGGGCGCGGTGGTCCGCGCGGTACTGCTCGCCCATCTGCGCCACCGGCACCTCGCGGCCGTCGAGGTGCCAGCGCAGCAGGTGCGCGGGGTCGAATCCGCGCCCGCACGCCCCGCACGCCACCAGCCGCGCCGGGCGCCGGTGCCGGGTCGCGACGTGCCCGGCCGGGCACACCCCGCGCCAGCGGCCCGCCGGGCGCGGCGCGGAGGTGGTGCGCGTGCCCGAGCAGCCCAGGCGGCGCGCGGTCTCCCGCCACACCGCGTCGTGCCCGTGGCGGGTGCCCACCAGGGCGTGGGCGATCTCGTGCAGGACGGTGTCGCGCACCTCCTCCGGCGCGTGCAGCGCGGTCAGCGGCCCGCTGAGCCCGATCTGGCGGCGGTCCTCCCGGCACACCCCGGCCCGGGTGCGCGCCCGGTCCACCACGACCGTCCAGCCGGCGAGGCCGTGCTCGGCCAGCAGCTCCTCGGCCATCGCCACCGCCTCGCGCACGTCCACCCCGCCATCCTGCCCGCCC
>NZ_JAAALM010000698.1 GCF_009906395.1 Kineococcus indalonis | reverse complement strand
CCGCCCGGGCGAGCGGGGCCCGGCGGCCCGGCGGCCCGGCGGCCCGGCGGCCCGGCGGCTCAGCCCAGCAGGGCCGCGCGCAGCACGTCCAGGCCCACCGAGCCCAGGTCCAGGGCGCGGCGGTGGAAGGCCACCAGGTCGAAGGCGGCGCCCTCGCGGCGCTGCACCTCCGCGCGCACCGACCACCACAGCCGCTCGCCGACCTTGTAGCTGGGCGCCTGCCCCGGCCAGCCCAGGTAGCGGTTCAGCTCGAAGCGCAGGACGTCCTCGTGGTTGGCCGAGCAGCTCGTCAGGTACGCCCACGCCTTCTCGTACGTCCACGCCCCGCCGCCGACCTCGGCGGGGGCGGGGAAGCCGCAGTGCACGCCGACGTCGATGACCACGCGGGCCGCGCGCAGCAGCTGCGCGTCCAGCATCCCCATCACCTCGCCCGGCCCGCGCAGGAAGCCCAGGTCGGCGGCCAGGCGCTCGGCGTACAGGGCCCAGCCCTCGCCGTGCCCGGAGACCCAGCAGCCCTGCCGGCGCCAGCGGTTGAGGACCTCGCTGCGCACCGCGGTCTGCCCGATCTGCAGGTGGTGCCCGGGCACGCCCTCGTGGTGCACGGTGGTCGCCTCGCGCCAGGTGGAGAACGTCGTCTGCCCCGGCGGCACGGCCCACCACATGCGCCCCGGGCGGGAGAAGTCCTCGCTGGGGCCGGTGTAGTAGATCCCGCCGCCGGTGGTGGGGGCGATGCGGCACTCCAGGCGCCGGACCTGCTCGGGCACGTCGAAGTGGGTGCCCGCCAGCGCCTCGACGGTCTCGTCGGAGCGCTGCTGCATCCAGTCGCGGAAGGCCGCCGCGCCGGCCACGACGGTGGCCGGGTCGGCGTCCAGGGCCTCGAACGCGGCGGCCACGTCGGTGCCGCCGGTGATCTCCCGGGCCGTGGCGGCCATCTCCGCGCGCAGCCGGCCGACCTCGTCCCGGCCCCACGCGTACGTCTCGGCGAGGTCGACGTCCGCGCCGAGGTAGGTGCGCGAGAACAGCCGGTAGCGGTCGGTGCCCACGGCGTCGGCCTCGGGGGCCCGCGGCTGCAGCTCGGTGCGCAGGAAGGCGGCCAGGCGCCCGTAGGCGCCGGCCGCCGCGGCCGCGCCGCGCGCGAGGTCGGCGGCCGCCGCCCCCTCCAGGGGCCGGCCGTCCACGGCGGCGCCGGCGGCGAAGGCGGCGAAGAACCCCTCCGGCGCGGCGTGCGCGGCGGCCTCGGCGGCGCACTCGCGCACCTGGCGCACCGCGGCCACGCGCCCGCGCGCAGCGGCGGTGCGCAGGCTCTGCACGTACCCCTCCACGGCCGCGGGCACCGCGGCCAGGCGCGCGGCCACGTCCGCCCAGTCGTGCTCGGTGGCGGTGGGCACCAGGTCGAAGACCATGCGCAGGTCCTGCACCGGGGAGGAGATGACGTTCAGCTCGCCGAGGTCCTCGCCGGCCGCGTGCAGCTCCAGCTCCAGGCCGAGGCGCTCGCGCAGCGCGGCGGCGGTGACGCGGTCGACGTCGTCGGCGAGGGGGGTGGCGTCGACGGCGGCCAGGGTGGTGCGCGCCAGCTGCGCCAGCTCGGCCAGCCCGCCGGGGGAGCGGTCGCCCAGGCCGGGGGC
>NZ_JAAALM010000697.1 GCF_009906395.1 Kineococcus indalonis | reverse complement strand
GGCGTGGGGCCCGGTGGGCTGCGCGGCCGGCCGCGGTGCGGTCCGCCGGCGCCCGTCGTGGCGGCCGGCGCGGGGCGCCGGCCGACAGCGGCGGGGTGCTGTCGACCGGGAACGGTGCCCCGGCGCCCCCGCCACAGGCAAACCGTGGACCCCCGCTTCGTCACGCTGAGGTCACGACTGAGCGACGATCCGTCGACTTTCGTGAATCATCTCACACCCGACAGGGCCCCGCCGGAGGTTTGACGTGGCCGGGCAACGGTCCATCCCGTCACCCGGCCGCGCCTGGATCGACTCACCGAACAGCGGTGATCACGCTCCGAAGTCGTTGAGCAGCTCGGTCACCAGCGCCGCCACCGGCGAGCGCTCCGAGCGGGTCAGCGTCACGTGCGCGAACAGCGGGTGCCCCTTGAGCGCCTCCACCACCGCCGCCACCCCGTCGTGCCGGCCCACCCGCAGGTTGTCCCGCTGCGCCACGTCGTGCGTGAGGACCACCTTCGAGCCCTGCCCGATGCGCGAGAGCACCGTCAGCAGCACGTTGCGCTCCAGCGACTGCGCCTCGTCGACGATCACGTACGCGTCGTGCAGCGAGCGGCCCCGGATGTGCGTCAGCGGCAGCACCTCCAGCATCCCGCGGTCCACGACCTCCTCCAGGACCGCCGGGGCCACCAGCGCCTCCAGCGTGTCGAAGACCGCCTGCCCCCAGGGGCCCATCTTCTCCGCCTCGGTGCCCGGCAGGTACCCCAGCTCCTGCCCGCCCACGGCGTACAGCGGGCGGAACACCACCACCTTGCGCTGCTCGCGGCGCTCCATCACCGCCTCCAGGCCCGCGCACAGCGCCAGCGCCGACTTGCCCGTGCCGGCGCGCCCGCCCAGCGACACGATGCTCACCCCCGGGTCCAGCAGCGCGTCCAGCGCGATGCGCTGCTCCGCGGAGCGGCCCCGCACCCCGAAGGCCTCCCGGTCGCCCTTCACCAGCCGCAGCTGCTTGTCCGCGCCCACCCGACCCAGGGCGTGCCCGCGCGGGGAGGCCAGCACCACGCCCGTGTTCACCGGCAGCTCGCGCGCCTCCGGGTGCTCCACGCAGCCCGCCTCGTACAGCGCCGAGACCTCCTCGGCCGTGGCCGTCAGCTCCGCCACCCCCGTCCAGCCCGAGTCCGGCGCCAGCTCCGCGCGGTACTCGTCGGCCGCCAGCCCCACCGCGGAGGCCTTCACCCGCAGCGGCACGTCCTTGGAGACCACCGTCACGTCGTGGCCCTCGTCGGCCAGGTTGCGCGCCACCGCCAGGATCCGGGTGTCGCCCGCCGTGGCCAGCGGCCCCGTGCGCAGCGAGGACGGCAGCGACGCCGCGTCGGAGTGGTTCAGCTCCACCCGCAGCGTGCCGCCCTGCTCCCCCACCGGCACCGGCCGGTCCAGGCGGCCGTGCTGCACCCGCAGGTCGTCCAGGCGGCGCAGCGACTCCCGGGCGAAGTAGCCCAGCTCCGGGTGGTGGCGCTTGCCCTCCAGCTCGCTGACCACCACCAGCGGCAGGACGACGTCGTGCTCGGCGAAGCGGGTCAGGGCGGCGGGGTCGGACAGCAGGACGGAGGTGTCCAGGACGAACGTGCGGCGCCCCTGCCCGTCGGGGGCGGCGGCCGGGTGTGCGGCCGGGT
>NZ_JAAALM010000696.1 GCF_009906395.1 Kineococcus indalonis | reverse complement strand
CCCCTGCGCCGGGTCCCCCTGGCCGCGGGGGCGGGGGTGCTCACGCCGCGGAGAAGGCGTCCGCGATCTGCTCGAACACGGCGGTGTAGGCCTGCACGCCCTCGGTGACGTAGAAGTCGGCGGGCAGGTAGACCACGTGCCCCTCCGTCACGAAGGTGGTGTCCTGCCACGCCTGCTGCTCGGAGACGAGCTGCTGGGCGGGCGAGGCGCCGGCGGTGCCGGTGGCGGCGTCGCGGTCCAGCACGATCATCCAGTCCGGGTCCAGCTGGGCGATCGTCTCCGGCGCCAGGCCGGAGTCGTTGTGGATGGAGTCGCCCTCGGCCTCCAGGACGTTGCGCAGGCCCAGCGGCTCGGTGATGCGCTCCAGGCGCTCGGAACCGTTGTCGACGTGCCCGCCGCTGGCCACGGCCAGGAACACCGTCTCCTCGCCCGTGGCCTCGTCGGCGCGCTGCTCGGCCTCCTCCAGGGCGGCGACGAGCGCGGCGGCCTCGTCCTGCTTGCCGAAGATCTCGCCCAGCTGGGTGGTCTGCGCCTTCAGGCTCTCCACGTACCCGCCCTCGGCGTCCACCGACGGGGAGATGTCGATGGTGGGGGCGATCTTCGAGAGCTCCTCGGTGTGCTCGGCGAAGCGGTACCCGCCGACGATGAGGTCGGGCTCGGCCTCGTTGACGGCCTCGAACACGGGCTCGCGGTGGGTGCCGGCGTCCGCCACTGCCTCGTCGGAGGCCCAGTCCTCGTACCCGGTGGCGGGCAGCAGGTCCTTGGGGACCGCGACGGGGGTGATGCCGAACGCCTTGATCGTGGCGAAGGACGTGTTGTCCAGGGCCGCCACGCGCAGCGGCTCGGCGGGCACCTCGACGGGGCCGTCCGCGGTCTGCACGGTGCGGGTGGCGGCGGCACCGGCCGCCGGGTCCGCCTCCGCCTCGCCGGAGCAGGCCGCCAGGCCGAGGCAGGCGACGAGTCCGAGGGTGAACCCGGCCGCGGTGCGCCGGGGCAGGAGGTGGTTCACGGCAACGCCTTTCACGCAGGGGTGGGGGGCGGGTCCCCGCGCGCGGCGGGCCCGACGCCGGGAAGCTTAGCCTGCCCTCACCCCTCCGGGAGCACCCGTCCCGGGTGTGCGACCCGTCACACTTCGTGCACCACCTGTGACTCGCCGCACGTCGCGCGCCGCCCGTCAGCCCGCCGACCCGTCCCCGGACGCGTCCGCGCCGCGCGCACCCCGCCCCGCGCGCTCGGCGTCGGGGACGACCGCCACGGGCCCGCCGGCGCGGTGCAGCACCTCGTGGCTGGTCGAGCCCAGCAGCGCGCACGCCAGCGCCCCGCGACCGCGCGATCCCACCACCAGCAGCCGTGCGCCGGCGGCCGCGGCCAGCAGCGCCTCCGCCGGGTGGGCCGCCTCCACCAGCCGCGCGCGCACCTGCGGCGCGGGCCGCGCCGCGCGCACCCGGGCCACCGCCTGCTGCAGGCCCTCGGCGGCCTGGCGGTGGGCGACCTCGCGGGCGCGCTCCCACCCCACCGGGTCCCCCTCGCGCAGGCGCGCCGCCGGCGGGCGCCACACCCGCACCACCGTCAGCTCCCGCCCGGCGGCCGCGGCGTGCGCCAGGGCGAAGCCCTCCGCGGCCCGCGCCGCCGGGGAGCCGTCCGAACCGAGCACGAC
>NZ_JAAALM010000695.1 GCF_009906395.1 Kineococcus indalonis | reverse complement strand
CGGCCGGGCGGGGGGCTCGCCCCCGCCCGGCCGCTCGCCGCGCGGCGCCCCGTCGGGGTCCGCGCGCACACCGGTCTCGCGGACGACGGCCTCCCAGGTGGCCGCCGGCACCGGCGCGGCGGGCAGCTCCGGCCCCGAGCGCGCGGTGGCGACGACCTCCTCCCAGCGGCGCAGCTCCTCGGAGCAGCGCGCGCAGCCGGGCACGTGCTCGCGCACGGCCGGGTCCGCCGGCTCACCCAGGGCCAGCAGGACGAGGTCGTCCTCCTCCGGGTGCGTGCCGGGTCCGCTTCCCCCGGGGTCGGTCCGGGAGTCAGGAGGCAGCACGGTCCTCCTCCAGTCGGGTGCGCAGGCGACGCAGCGATCGTCGCAGGTGGCTCTTGACCGTCCCCACGGGGAGGTCGGTGCGCTGCGCGATCTCGGTGTGGGTGAGCTCCTCGAAGAACGCCAGCCGCAGCAGGGTGCGCTGCGGCTCGCCGAGGTGCTCGAGCTCGTCGAGCAGGACGAGGCGGTCGGCGGCGCGCTCGGCGGGGTCGTCGACGACCGGGCGCTCGCCGCCCGGACCGCCCACCAGCTCCACGGCGTCGGTGCTGACCTCCGCGTCGCGGTGGCGGGCGCGCAGGTGGTCGGCGATGCGGTGCCGGGTGATGCCGACCAGCCACGCCGGCAGCGCCGAGCGGTCCGGGTCGTAGGTGCCGCGCGAGCGCCAGGCCGCCACGAACACCGCCTGCACCACGTCCTGGGCGTCGGCCTCGGGCAGCCGGCGCAGCGCGAGCGCCTGCACCAGCGGGGCGAAGCGCCGGAACGCCTCGGCCAGGGCGCGCTCGTCGCCGTCGGCCAGGGCGCGGGCCAGCTCGGCGTCGTCGGCCGCCCGCGGGTCCTCGCCGGCCCGGGCGTCGACGGCCCCGGCGCCCACCGGCACCCGGGGCGCGCCGCCGGACGGGGCGACGGCGTCCCGGGCGACCATGCGGGCCACGGTACGGAGCCGCGGCCCGCGCGCCAACCGGCCCGGCCCGGCGATCGGGCCCGCGGCGCTCACGTCGGCAGCGGCTGCGCGGCGACGACGACGTTGGAGGCGTAGCTGCGCGCCTGCTCGTCGAACTCGCCGCCGCACGTGACGAGCACCAGCCGGGCGGGGCCGGTGCGCTCGAACAGCTCCTGCACGGGCAGCTCCGCCTTGGCCACCTCGCGGCGGGCGGTGACGGCGAAGCGGCGCGCGGTGCCGTCGGCGAGGACGACCTCGACGACCTGCCCGGCCTCGGCGCGGGCCAGCGGGTGCAGGGCGCCGGGGCCGTCGCGGGCGGTGTCCACGTGCCCGACGAGGACGGCGGAACCGCCCTCGCCGGGCACCGGGCCGAAGCGGTACCAGCCCGCGCGCGCACCGTCCGCGGGCACCTGCACGGCCCCGTCGCCGGTGACGCCGACGGGGTCGACCGGCGCGTCGATCCCCAGGTCCGCCACGCGCAGCGCCACGGGGGCGGCCACCGGCGCCGGTGGTGCCGGTGCCGCCGGGCGGACCCCCACCGGCGCCGGCACCACCGGGGCCCGCTGCGGGCCCGGCCCCACGGCGGGGACCGGGGCGGGCGCGGTGGGGTCCCCGAAACCCGCCGGGGGCCGCTCCGCCCACCACGCGCCGAGCAGCCCGGCGCCCAGCAGGGCGGAGGCGACGGGC
>NZ_JAAALM010000694.1 GCF_009906395.1 Kineococcus indalonis | reverse complement strand
CGGGCCAGCAGCACGTGCACGGCGCCGGTGGCGGTGCGCAGGACGGCGGGGGTGCAGCGGTAGTAGCCCAGGGCGGCGAGGTCGGCGTCGACGAGCTCGCCGACGATCAGCGCGGCGGTGGGGCCCTGCACGGCGAGCAGCGCGGTGGCGGCGGACTCGTCGGCGACCTCGGCGTCGAAGCCGGCGGTGCGCCCGGTCAGCTCGCGGGCGACGAGGTCGGCGTTGGAGGCGTTGGCGACGACGAGGTAGTCGTCCTCGCCGAGGCGGTAGGTGACGAGGTCGTCGAGGATGCCGCCGTCGGCGTCGACGATGAGGCCGTAGGCGGCGCGGCCCAGCGGCATCGTCGAGGGGCGCCCGACGAGGGCGGCGTCCAGGGCGCGGCCGGCCTGCGGGCCGCGCACGCGCACCTCGCCCATGTGGGAGAGGTCGAAGACGCCGGCGGTGGCGCGCACGGCGCGGTGCTCGGCCAGGTCGGAGGCGTAGCGCACGGGCATGGACCAGCCGGCGAAGTCGGTGAAGGTGGCGCCGAGGGCGGCGTCTTCGACCTCTCCCACATGGGCGAGGTGCGCGTGCGCGGCACCCCCTCTGTCGCGGCACCTGAGAGCTTCGCGCGCGCGGCGCTTTCCCCGTCGGTGAGGGCCGTGCGGACCCTGCTTTCCAGAGCGGCCTGCCCGTGGCGGTCCTGGGGACCTGAGAGGTTCCGGGGTGGTTGCTCCTTCGGTGCCCGGCGCTGGTGCGCGTCGGGGCTCTCCCGCCCGGGTGCGTGGCCGTGCGATGTGCGGTTGTGCGGCGCGCGGCCGCGGCGCTCGCGCGCTGCGGGCAGCGTCGCACAGGCGGCGGGCTCCCGGCCAGCGACCGGGGGCCCGCCGGGCGGGTGCGCTCGGGTGCGCTCGGGTGCCGCCGCGCTCAGAGCTCGCCGGTGAGGAACTGGGCGCGGCCGTGGCCGAAGGACCAGTCGGCGTCGGAGTTCTCCACGACGGAGACGACCACGTCGCTGGGCTGCACGCCGCAGGAGCGCTTCAGGTTGTCGGTGAGCAGGGCGTAGAAGCGCTCCTTCTGCTCGCGGGTGCGCCGCCGGCTGGTCACCTGCACGAGCACGACGTCGTCGGTGCGCTCGATGCCGAGGTCGGTGTCGTGGACGACGAGCTCGCCCGGGGCGTGCTGGTGCACCACCTGGTAGCGGTCGCCGCCGGGCACGCCGAAGGCGTCGACGACGGCGGCGTGGGAGGCGTCGAGCAGGGCGGTCAGCGCCTCGGGCGAGCGGCCGGCGACGAGGTCGAAGCGGAGCAGGGGCACGGGATCCTCCTCTGATATGTCTTTACATACTGACACATCAGGAGCGCGACGCACCACCCTCCGCCCGCCCGTCCGGCGCCGCACCGGCCGGGGCCGCCGGGGCCGGTCCCGTGGTGCGCCGCACCACCAGCCGCGGCTGCAGGACGACCTCGCGCCGCCGGGTGCGCCCGCCGTCCAGGCGCTCGACGGCCGCGCCCACCGCGCGGCGGGCCTGCTCGCCGGGGTCCTGGCTGACGGAGGTGAGCTGGACGTGCTCCAGCTGGGCCAGGGCGCTGTCGTCGTAACCGACGACGGAGGCCTCCCCCGGCACCGCCACCCCGGCGCGCGCCAGCACGTCGAGCACCCCCAGCGCCACGCGGTCGCTGGCCGCCACCACGCCCGT
>NZ_JAAALM010000693.1 GCF_009906395.1 Kineococcus indalonis | reverse complement strand
GTGCTCACGGCGCCAGTGTGGGCGGCGCGCGCGGGCCCGCGCGTCCGCCGTCCGTCGCGACCGCGGCGCCCGCTCGCCGCACCCGGGTCGTGTCCGCGCCGTGATCGGGCAGTGCGTGCGGGGGCCCGCGGCGTAGGTCATCATGGTCCGGCCCGTGCGGCGAAGGTGCCGCACCTGAGAGGAGAACCCCATGACCGTCCTGACCCGCGCCCGGCGCCTGGCGCTGCTGGCCGGCGGCCTCGGGCTGGTGCTCACCGTGAACGCCTGCGCAACGGCCGAGGAGGCCGGGGTCGACGAGGGCGCCGGTGCCGGCACCGACGTCACGAGCAGCGAGATCGACTGCTCGCAGTTCGAGCAGTTCGGCAACGAGCTCGACGGCACGGAGGTGGAGGTCTACACCTCCATCGTCACCCCCGAGGACCAGCCGTTCCTGGACACGTTCGCCCCCTTCACCGAGTGCACCGGCATCACGGTGAACTACAACGGCACCAAGCAGTTCGAGGCGCAGCTGCCCGTGCGCGTGCAGAGCGGCAACGCCCCGGACATCGCCTTCCTGCCCCAGCCGGGCCTGCTGGCCCAGATGGTCTCCACCGGCGAGGTCGTCGCGCCGCCGCAGGCGGTGGCCGACAACGTCGAGCAGGACTGGAGCGAGGCCTGGCGCGAGTACGGCTCCGTCGACGGCACGTTCTACGCGGCCCCGCTGGGCGCCAACACCAAGTCCTTCGTGTGGTACTCGCCCAAGGCGTTCACCGAGGCCGGCTACGAGGTCCCGAAGACCTGGGACGAGATGATCGCCCTGACCGAGCGGATGGTGGCGGACGACCCCGCCGTGAAGCCGTGGTGCGCGGGCATCAACTCCGGCGAGGCCACCGGCTGGCCGGCCACCGACTGGCTCGAGGACGTCGTCCTGCACGAGTACGGCCCCGACGTCTACGACCAGTGGATCGCGCACGAGATCCCGTTCAACGACCCGCGGATCGTCGCGGCGCTGGACCGCGTGGGCACGATCCTGCGCGACCCCGCCTACGTCAACGGCGGGTTCGGCGACGTCAGCTCCATCGCCACCACCACCTTCCAGGACGCCGGCGTGCCCATCACGCAGGGCAACTGCTGGCTGCACCGGCAGGCGTCCTTCTACCAGGCCAACTGGCCCTCGGGCACGGAGGTCGCCGAGGACGGCGACGTCTTCGCCTTCCCCTTCCCCACCATCGGCTCCAACGGACCGTCCGTCGTGGGCGGCGGCGAGTTCGTCGCGGCGTTCGACGACCGCCCCGAGGTGCAGGCGCTGCAGTACTACCTGTCGACCTCGGACTGGGTGAACCTCAAGGCCAAGGCGTCCGGCCCGGGCTGGCTGAGCGCCAACACCGGCCTGGACGTCAGCAACCTCACCAGCCCGATCGACCGGCTGGCCGCCGAGCAGCTGCAGGACGAGGGCACCGTCTTCCGCTTCGACGCCTCCGACCTCATGCCGGCCGCCATCGGCTCGGCCGCGGAGTGGAAGGAGCTGACCGCCTGGATCGCCAGCGGCCAGCCCACCCAGACGACGCTGGACAACATCGAGGCCGCCTGGCCGAAGTGACGGGCGCACCGCCGCGGTGACGGCCGACCGGCCGCGCTGACGGCCGCACCGCGCCGCACGGGGGCCGGGCACCGACGAGGTGCCCGGCCCCACCCCTCTCCCCC
>NZ_JAAALM010000692.1 GCF_009906395.1 Kineococcus indalonis | reverse complement strand
GGCCACCGCCCGCCCGGCCACCGCCGCCGAGGCCGACCGGCAGTTCGAGCAGCGCTACCCGGCGCGCTACCGCGAGCAGGTCCCGGCGTGGGCGCCGTGCACGGTCGAGACCGTCGGCTCCGAGCAGGCCGCCGCGGCGCTGGAGTGCGCCGAGGTCCTGGTGCCCCGCGACCACCGCGACCCCGGCGCCGGGGAGCCGCTGCGCATCGCGATCAGCCGGCTGCCGCAGGCCGGCGAGCGCCCCGCCCGCACGGTGCTCACCAACCCCGGCGGCCCCGGCGCGGCCGGCCTGGCGCTGGCCGGCCTGGGCCTGCAGCCGGCGCTGGCGCGCACCGAGGTCGTCGGCCTGGACGTGCGCGGCACCGGCGCCAGCTCACCGCTGACGTGCGGCGCGGACGTGCTGGCGGCGGTGACCGGCGCGCCGGACGCGCGCGACCGCTCACCCGAGGCGCTGCGCGCCACCGCCGACGCGATGCGCGCCACCGCCGACGCCTGCGCCGACGACCCGCTGGTGGACGTCGTCAACACCGAGCAGACGATCGCCGACCTCGACGTGGTCCGGCACGCGCTGGGGCGCGGGACGATCGACTGGGTCGGCTACTCCGGCGGCACCTGGCTGGGCGCGCAGTACGCCACCTACTTCCCCGCCCGGGTGGGCCGGTTCGTGCTGGACTCCAGCGTGGAGGCCACCGCGGCGTTCCAGCAGGTCTTCAGCGAGAACCAGCCCCCCGCGTTCCAGCGCCGCTTCGAGCAGGACTTCGCCGGCTGGGCGGCGAGCCACCACTGGCTCTTCCGCCTGGGCGCCACCCCCGGCGCCGTGGAGGCCACCTACGAGCGGGTGCGCGCCGGGCTGGCCGCCCGGCCGCTGCAGCTGGACGGCGTGGTGCTGCTGGACGGCGCCGTCGTGGACGTGCTGGTCGCGCAGTCCATGTACTCCAAGACCACCTTCGAGCAGCTCGCCTGGGTCCTGCGCGGCCTGGACGTGGTGGAGGGCCTGCGCGCCGCCGCGGGCAGCGACCCGGCCGCGGCCGCGGCCGTGGACGCCGCCGCCGCGGACGTGGCCCGGCGGGTGCCGGCGCTGCTGCCGGACCGCCTCGCCGAGGAGCGCCCGAGCGCGGCGGAGAGCGCCGACGCCACGTTCTTCGCCACCACGTGCAACGACACCGCCTGGTCGCGGGGCCAGGCGTTCTGGGACGACCTGGGGCGGATCCAGGGCACCGCCCACCCACTGCGCGGCTGGTGGGTCACCCAGCAGCCGTGCGGGTACTGGGAGCGCGCCCCGCTGAGCCTGCCGCGCCCGGACGGCCGCGACCTGCCGCCGCTGCTGGTCGTGCAGTCGCGCAACGACCCGGCGACCCCCTACGAGGGGGCCGTGGCCACCCACGAGGCGCTGGGCTCCTCGGTGCTGGTCACGGTGGCCGACGAGGGCGACCACGGCCTGTACGCCTCGGCGGGCAACGCGTGCGTGGACGCGGTCGTCGACGCCTTCCTCACCGAGGGCGTCGCGCCGGAGCGCGACGTCACGTGCGCCGGCACCGGCGTGCCGGCGCCGGGCGCGCAGTTCCTGAGCGCGGTGCAGCGGGCGGTCCGCGAGGCCGTCACCCCGTGACCGGGCGGCGCGGGCGGCGGACGGCGTGAGGAGGGGCGGGGCGTGGGCGAGGATGGCGCGGTGAGCAGCACCACGCGCCC
>NZ_JAAALM010000691.1 GCF_009906395.1 Kineococcus indalonis | reverse complement strand
CGCAGGCCCCGCAGGCGCCGCAGGGGCCCGGCGGCGGGGGTGCTCACCGCCCGGCCCCCTGCGGCGCCTGCGGGGCCTGCGGGCGCGCGGCGGCCACGTCGGCCAGGACGCGGCGCACGTCGTCGTCGGTGACGGCGGAGGCGGCGCGCCCGCCGTAGCGCACGTCCTCGAAGGCGCGCGCCGCGCGCGCCAGCCCCTCCGCGCAGCCGGGCAGCACCGAGGCCGCCTCCACGGCGGCCTCGTGCGCGGTGCGCCCCGGGCGGCGGTCCAGCAGCGCGCGCTCCTCCAGGGAGCGCACCAGCGCGCGGAAGCGCTCGGTGACGGCCTCGTCCCAGCGCCCGGCCGCGGCGGCCTCGTCGGCGCGGCGCACGTGCGCGGAGGACGGCTCCGGGCCGGCGTCGAAGACCTCCTCGACCGGCACGCCGCCGCTGCGGCGCAGCGGCCCGGCCACCAGCAGCACGACGGCGACCACGGCGAGCAGCAGGAGCACCACCACCAGCACCGCCGTGAGGCCGCTGCCCACCGCCGGCACCCGCACCCCGCTGAGCTGCTCCACCAGCCAGTCCCAGGCGCGCAGCAGCCACGAGCCGCGGTCCTGGCGGTACTCGCCCCCGGCGAGCTCCTCGGCCAGCAGCCGGCGCGCCCCGGTGCGGTCCGGGCGCACCGGCACGCCCGCGAGCACGGCCCCCAGGGCGCTCACCCGCCCGAGGCGGCGCGGTGCAGCTCCACGTCCAGGCCCTCGCGCCGCATCCGCAGGTCCACGTACAGCAGGGCCGTCACCGACGCCAGGAAGGGGTAGGCCACGACGCTGCCCAGCACCGAGCCCAGCGTGCCGACGGCCTGGGAGGCGGCCACGCTCAGCGTCACCGAGCTGCCGTCGAGCAGCGCCATCACCAGCGAGCCGAGCAGCGAGAACGGCGTCTGCACGGCGGCCACGACGACGAGGACCACCACGCTCGTCAGCAGCAGCACGCCCAGCGCGCGCCAGAAGGAGCCGCGCGTCAGCCGCCACGAGCGGCCCAGGGAGCGGCGCACCGACAGCCCCTCCAGCAGCAGCGCCGGCGCGGCCATCGACCACTTCACCCACAGCCACACGCCCACCGCGGCCCAGCCCAGCAGGCCCGCCAGCAGCAGCACCACGCCGGCGGTGGCGCCGGCCCGGCCGTCCACGAGGGTCAGCACCAGGGCGCCGGGCGCCAGGAGCAGCGCGCCGGCCGCGCCGGCCAGGGTCACCAGCACCGACAGCACCAGCAGGGGCAGCAGCCGCGGGCGGCTGACCCGCCACAGCTCGGCCACGGAGATCGTGCGCCCCAGCACGGCCCGGCTGACGCTGAGGATGAGCACGCCGTTGAGCAGCTGCACGGACACCACCTGCAGCAGCGTGCTCAGCAGGAACAGCGGCACGGAGGAGCCCAGGCCCAGCAGGAGCTCGGCGGGGTCGCCGGTGCCGGCCTCGAGCGCGGTGGTGGTGCGCACGACGTCGCGGGCCACCACCACCGAGGCCACCAGGGTGACCGCCGAGGTGGCGACCACCACGAGCGCGGACAGGCCGACCATGACGCGCGGGTTCTGCCGGAACGCGCGGAACGCGCCGTCCCAGATCTCCCCCAGGCCCAGCGGGCGCAGCGGCACGATGCCGGGCCGGGGCCGGGGGTCGACCGGCGCGGACCAGCCGGCGCGGCCCCAGCCC
>NZ_JAAALM010000690.1 GCF_009906395.1 Kineococcus indalonis | reverse complement strand
GTGCTGGCCGCGCGACGGCCGGCTTGTCCAGGTCGGCCCCGGCCACCACGAGCGGCAGGCCGTGCCGCAGCGCGGCCAGCACCCCGCCCCAGCCGCCGTTGGTCACCACCGCGTCCGTCAGCGGCAGCAGCCGCCCGTACGGCACGCGGTCGGCGACCACGGCGTTGGCCGGCACCGCGAACGGCAGCCGCGTGCGCCCCGGCACCCCCGTGACGGCGGCGACCGTGACGTCCCGCCGCCCCAGCGCCCGCAGCGCCGGGAGCAGCAGCTCGCCCGGGTCCGTGCCGAACGTGCCCTGCGTGACGTGCACCACCGGGCGCGGCGCGCGCAGCGCCTCCTCCCACCCCCCGGGCAGCGGCGCGTCCGCCCCGGCGGGCGGGAACGCCCCCGCGAAGTGCACGTGCGCGGGCAGGTCCCCGCGGCGCGGTTCCAGCCCCGGCACCCCCAGCGCCACCACCAGGTGCGGGGAGAACCACTGCTCCTCCAGCGGCACCCCGCGCGCGGGCAGCCCGGCGGCCGCGCGCACCTCGCGCAGCGCCACCCGCAGCGGGTGGGACGCCACGGGCACCAGCGCGCGCAGCGCCGCGTCCCGCGCCCGGCCCAGCGGCCCGCGCCCCGGCGCCAGCGGCACCCCCGGCGGTGGCAGGTCCCGGCTGGGCAGGGCCAGCGGGACCGCCGACACCGTCGCCCACGGCGTGCCGAAGCGCTCCGCGGCCAGCGCCCCGCCCAGGCTCGTGGAGTCCGCGACCAGCACGTCCCACGGGCGCCGCTCCCACTGCTGCGCCAGGTCGGCCACCTGCCCTGCGGCGGTGCGCACGAACACGTGCTCGAGGTTGGCCAGCACCCCCAGCGGCCCGCCGCGGCCGGTGGCGGGGAACGTCGCCGCCAGGGCGTGCTCGTCGAAGTCCGGCGCGCGCCGCCACGGCACCGGCTCGGCGCCCGCGGCGCGCACCCGCCCGCTGAACGCCGCACCGGTGTGCACCCGCACCCGGTGCCCGGCGCCGGTCAGCGCCCGCGCCACCTCCAGCAGGGGCGTGACGTGCCCCGTGAACGGCATCGCCGTCACCACCACCTCCGCCACGGCTGCCTCCTCCCGCTCAGCGCCGTGCCCGGGCTCGTGCCCGGGCTCGTGCCCGGGCTCGTGCCCGGCGCCGTCCTCAGCAGCGCCACGGCCAGCGCCGCCTCCAGCGCCACCACGAGCAGCAGCGCGCCCAGCGGCGCCCGCTGCGCCGGCAGCGAGAACAGGTTCGCGCTCGCGTGCAGCACGACGGCCAGCAGCGCGCTGCCGCCGGTGCGCAGGAACACGCCCGTGAACAGCGCCGACGCCACGACCAGATCCACCAGCAGCAGCAGCGGCGAGGTGCCCGCCAGGGCCAGGCCGGGGGTCCACAGCAGCGGCAGGTGCCACAGCGCCCACCCCGCCCCCAGCAGCGCGCCGGCCGCCACCGGCCCGGTGCGCTCCAGCAGCCGCGGCAGCGCGAACCCGCGCCAGCCGGCCTCCTCGCCCAGCCCGTCGGTGAGCAGCAGCACCAGCAGCAGCGGCACCAGCCCCGCCGCGCCGGCCTCCAGCGCGAGCGGGCGCACCTCCCGCAGCGCACCGCCCGCGGCGGCGTGCGCGCCCGCCGCCAGCGCCCACACCAGCGCCGGCCCGGCCAGGACGGCCACCCACCAGCGCCCCGGCACCCGCCAGCGC
>NZ_JAAALM010000068.1 GCF_009906395.1 Kineococcus indalonis | reverse complement strand
CCTCCACGCCGCTGCGCCCGGAGGTGAACGCCCACGCCGCGGCGGCCGCGAGCACCGCCACCGCCGCGGCCACCGCGGCGTGGGCGTTCACCTCCGGGCGCAGCGGCGTGGAGGCGGCCCCCGGCGCCGGCGACCCGGCGTGCGCGCGGCTGCTGCGGGCGCTGCCGGTGGAGCTGGACGGCGCCGCGCGCACGCCGCAGGGAGCGGCGGGAGTGGCGGCCTGGGACGGGGACCGGGTGGTGCTGCGCTGCGGCGCGGCGGTGCTGGGGCCGACGACGAAGCCGTGCCTGCCGGTGGGCCCGGACGAGGCGACGACGGTGGACTGGGTGCAGGACGCCCGCGGCGAGCGCGCCGTGCGCTTCCTCACCTACGGGCGCGACCCGGCGGTGGAGGTGACGGTGCGCTTCGAGGACGGGCTGGGCCCGGCGGACGCCACGGCCGCGCTGGTGGACCTGGCCGGCGCGGTGGCGGCCATCCCGCAGACCCGCAGCTGCGCGTGAGCGCGCCCGGGGGTGCCGGGCGCGCTCAGCGCAGGCCGGTGGGCCGGCGCAGGGCCAGCTGCAGCAGGTGGTCGACCAGCTGCGGGTAGTCCAGGCCGCTGGCCGCCCACGCGCGCGGGAACATCGAGTGCGGGGTGAACCCGGGCATCGTGTTGATCTCGTTGACGACGACGCCGTCCTCGCCGCGCGCGGGGTCGACGAAGAGGTCCACCCGGGCCAGGCCCTCGGCGCCCATCGCCTCGAACACGCGCGCGGCGGTGCGGCGCACGGCGGCCTCGACGTCGGCGGGCAGGTCCGCCGGGCAGGTCAGGCGCACGTTGGCGGAGTCGAGGTACTTGGCCTCGAAGTCGTAGAAGTCGTGGCCGCCGACGACCTCGACCTCGCCGGGCACGCTGGTGAGCGGTTCACCGCCCTCGGGGTCCTCCAGCACGCCGCACTCCACCTCGCGCCCGGGCACGGCGGCCTCGACGACGACCTTGGGGTCGTGGGCGGCGGCGGCGGCGACGGCGGCGGCGAGGTGCTCGGGGGCGTCGACCCGGCTGATGCCGATGCTGGAGCCGGCGCGGGCGGGCTTGACGAAGACGGGGTAGCCCAGGGCGTCGACCTCGGCGCGGCAGGCGGCCTCGTCGGCGGCCCACCGGGCGGCGCGGAAGCTGGTCCAGGGGCCCACGCGCAGCCCGGCGCCCTGCAGGAGCACCTTCATGACCTGCTTGTCCATGCCGGCGGCGGAGGCGAGCACGCCGGAGCCGACGTAGCGGGTGTCGGACAGCTCCAGCAGGCCCTGCAGGGTGCCGTCCTCGCCGAAGGGGCCGTGCAGCAGCGGCAGCACGACGTCCACGCGCTGCAGCGCGGCCACGCCCGAGGGCGGCTCGTCGAGGGCGCGCAGCGCCCCCTCGGAGGCCTGCGCGCCGGGGGCCGCGCCCTCGGGGCCCTCCTGCACGAGCGCGACGCGGGTGCCGGCGGAGGGCACCTCGGGCAGCTTGCCGTCGGCGAGGGCGAAGAGGGACGGGTCGTCGGGCACGAGCACCCACCGCCCGGAGCGGGTGATGCCGACGGGGACGACCTCGTAGCGCTCGCGGTCGATGGCCGCGAGCACGCCGGCCGCGGTCACGCAGCTGATGGCGTGCTCGGAGGAACGGCCGCCGAAGAGGACGGCGACGCGCGGCTTGGCGCTGACCTGGGTGCTCATCGGCGGGCACCCTACCGGCGGTGTGGTTGGGTGCGTCCGTGCCTGCGAACGACGCGCCGACCCCCGGCTCCCCCGACCTGACCCGCGAGCTGTCCCCCGAGACCCTGGCCGTGGTGGCCGGCCGCCCGCCGCGCGCGGCGGGCAGCGAGCTGAACACCCCCGTGTCCCTGAGCGCCACCTACGTGGGCGGCGGCTCGATGGGCGAGGGCGGCCTGGGCTACGGCCGCTTCGGCAACCCCACGTGGTCGGCGCTGGAGAGCGCGCTGGGCGCGCTGGAGGGCGGTTCGGCGCGCACGTTCGCCTCGGGGATGGCGGCGGTGGCCGCGGCGCTGCACCTGGTGCCGGCCGAGGCGACGGTGCTGGTGCCGCACGGGGCCTACAACGGCACCCACGCGGTGCTGGCGCTGCTGGCCGAGCAGGGCCGGGTGCGGGTGGGGCACGTGGACGTCACCGACGTGGCGGACGTGCGCGAGCGCCTGGCGGCGGTGGACGGGCCGGTGCTGCTGTGGCTGGAGTCGCCGACGAACCCGCTGCTGGAGGTGGCCGACCTGGCGGCGCTGGCGGCGGCCGGGCACGCGCGCGGGGCGCTGGTGGTGGTGGACAACACCTTCGCCACCCCGCTGCTGCAGCGGCCGCTGGACCTGGGCGCCGACGTCGTGGTGCACGCGGTGACGAAGTTCCTCTCGGGCCACTCCGACGTCGTGCTGGGCGCGCTGGTGACGCGCTCGGAGGAGCTGCTGGCGGCGGTGACGCGCCACCGCACCCTGCACGGGGCGATCCCGGGGCCGATGGAGGCCTTCCTGGCGCTGCGGGGCCTGCGCACGCTGCCGCTGCGCCTGGAGCGCGCCCAGCGCAGCGCGGCGGAGCTGGCGCTGCGCCTGCGCGAGCACCCGGCGGTGGCGCGGGTGCGCCACCCCTCGCTGCCGGAGGACCCCGGCCACGAGCTGGCGCGCGCGCAGATGCGCGGCTTCGGCGCGCTGGTCTCGATCGAGGTCGCCGGCGGGGCCGCGGCGGCCGACGCGGTCGTGGACGCGGTGCGCCTGTGGGTGCCGGCGACGTCCCTGGGCGGCGTGGAGTCGCTGATCGAGCGGCGGCGCCGGCACGCGGGCGAGCCGCGCGTGGTCCCCGAGGAGCTGCTGCGGCTGTCGGTGGGCGTGGAGGACCTGGAGGACCTGTGGGCGGACCTCTCGCGCGCGCTGGACGCCGCGGCGCGGCGGGCTTGACCCGCCCCCCGCGCCGGCCGTCGGGCCGGCGCGGGGGGCGGGCGCTCAGCAGCCCACGAGGCGGGCGGCCAGGTCCGGCGGCGCGGCCCCGGCGGTGACGGCCGCGGCCACCTGCTCGACCAGGGGCAGCGCCACGCCGGCGCGCTCGGCGCGGCGCAGCACCGCCGGCGCGGAGGTGACGCCCTCGACGGTGCCGCCGGCGGCGGCGAGGGCCTCGCGCAGGAGGGCGCCGCGGCCCAGGGCCAGGCCGGCGCGGTGGTTGCGCGAGAGCGGGGAGCCGCAGGTGGCCACGAGGTCGCCGACGCCGGCGAGCCCGGCGAAGGTGGCGGCCTCGGCGCCCAGCGCGAGGCCGAGGCGGGTGGTCTCGCCCAGGCCTCGGGTGAGGACGGCGGCGCGGGCGTTGGCGCCGTGCCCGGCACCCTCGGCGATGCCGACGGCCAGGGCGACGACGTTCTTGACGGCGCCGGCGACGTCGAGGCCGACGACGTCGCGGCTGGTCTCGGCGCGGAACGCCGGGGAGGTGCACGCGGCGGCCACCCGCCGGGCGACGTGCTCGTCGGCGCAGGCCACGACGGTGGCGGCGGGCTGGCGGCGGGCGATCTCGGCGGCGAGGTTGGGCCCGGAGACGGCCACGACGCGCTCGGGCCCGGCGCCGACGACCTCTGCGACGACCTCGGTGCCGAACAGCCCGCTCCCGGTCTCCACGCCCTTGGCCAGGCACACCAGCGGCACGGGCGGCAGCAGCGCGCGCCAGGCGCTCAGCCGCTCGCGCAGGCGCTGCAGCGGCACGGCGAGCACGACGAGGTCGGCTCCGTCGAGGGCCTCGGCCGCGTCGGCGGTGGCGTGCACGGAGCGGGGCAGGCGCACGTCGCCGAGGCGGGCGCTGTTGGTGCGGGCGGCGCGCACCTCGTCGGCGACCTCGGGGCGGCGCGCCCACAGGGCCACGCGGCAGCCGGCGTCGGCCAGGACGAGGGCGAAGGCGCTGCCCCAGGCGCCGGCACCGAGGACGGCGACACGCGGGGCGGTGGAGGGGGGGACGTCGGGCACCCGTGTCACGCTAGGCCAACCGTGACACGCCGCAGGACAGCGCTTGACCCGGTTTATCTCACATGTGAGATACGGTGGCGCGCATGGCAGTCTCCACCGAGCCGATGACCCCGCCCACCGGGGACCACCTCGCCCAGATCGGCACGCTCATCCGCGACGCGCGCAAGCACCGCGGCCTGACCCAGGTGCAGCTGGCCGAGCGCCTGGGCACCTCCCAGAGCGCCGTGCACCGCATGGAGCAGGGGCAGCAGAACGTCACGATCGACATGCTCCAGCGCGTCGGGCACGCGCTGCAGGACGACTTCGTCTCGATCGGCCGTCCCGCCCCCACGCACCTGCGCGTGCAGGGCGGCACCCAGCTCTCCGGCAGCATCGCGGTGAAGTCCAGCAAGAACGCCGGCGTGGCGCTGCTGTGCGCGGCGCTGCTCAACCGCGGCCGCACCACCCTGCGCGGGGTCGCGCGCATCCTGGAGATCCACCGCATCCTCGACGTGCTCGCCAGCATCGGCGTGCGCTACGAGTGGGTCGGCGAGGCCGACCTCGTGCTGGACGTGCCCGAGGCGCTGGACCTGGCGGCGATGGACTCCGAGACCGCCAAGCGCACCCGCAGCATCATCATGATGCTGGGCCCGCTGCTGCACCGGTACGACGAGTTCCAGCTGCCCTACGCCGGCGGCTGCGACCTGGGCACCCGCACCGTCGAGCCGCACATGGTGGCGCTGCGCCCCTTCGGCCTGTCGGTGACGGCGACGACCGGGCACTACCACGCCACCGTGGACGACTCGGTGCGCCCGCGCCGCCCCATCGTCCTGACCGAGCGCGGCGACACCGTGACCGAGAACGCCCTCATGGCCGCCGCCCGCACCGACGGCGTCACCACGATCCGCAACGCCAGCCCGAACTACATGGTCCAGGACCTGTGCTTCTTCCTGGAGCAGCTGGGCGTGCGCATCGACGGCATCGGGACCACCACCCTCGTCGTGCACGGCGTGCCGGACATCTCCGTGGACGTGGACTACTCCCCCTCGGAGGACCCGGTCGAGGCGATGAGCCTGCTGACCGCGGCGATCGTCACCCACTCCGAGCTGACGGTGACCCGCGCGCCCATCGAGTTCCTCGAGATCGAGCTGGCGATCCTGGAGGAGATGGGCCTGCAGTACGACCTCTCGGAGGAGTACCGCGCCGCCAACGGCCGCACCCGCCTCGTCGACATCACGGTGCACCCCTCGCACCTGAAGGCGCCGATCGACAAGGTGCACCCGATGCCGTTCCCGGGGCTGAACATCGACAACCTGCCGTTCTTCGCGGTCATCGCGGCCAGCGCCGAGGGCTCGACGACCGTGCACGACTGGGTCTACGACAACCGCGCCATCTACCTCACCGAGCTGAACCGCCTCGGCGCGCGCGTGAAGCTGCTGGACCCGCACCGCGTCCTGGTGGAGGGCCCCACGCGCTGGTCGGGCGCGGAGGTGCTGTGCCCGCCGGCGCTGCGCCCGGCCGTCGTGGTGCTGCTGGCGATGCTGGCCGCCAAGGGCACCTCGGTGCTGCGCAACGTGGACATCATCGCCCGCGGGTACGAGCAGCTCGCCGAGCGGCTGACCCCGCTGGGCGCGCGGATCGAGACGTTCCGCGACTGAGGCCCGCCACGACGGCGGAGGCCCCCACCCGCGTCCCGGGTGGGGGCCTTCGCCGTCGTGCGGGGCGCCCGCGCGCGGGCGCCCTCGGGTGCGCTCCCGGCCCGCTGCGGGCAGACCCGCCTCAGGCCTTCTTCGCGGTGCGGCGCGCGGCCGTCTTGGCCGGTGCCGCGGCGCTCTTGGCGGCGGTGGTGCGCGCCGGGGCGGCCTTCTTGGCCGTCGTGGTGGCCGCGGCGCCGGCCGCCGGGCGGGTGGCGGTGCTCGCGCGGCCCGTCGTGGCGCGGGCGGTGGCGGTGGGGCTGGCGGCCTTGCGGGCCGTGGTGGTGCGCGCCGGCGCCTCGGCCGCCGCACCCGCCGCCGCCGGGGCGGCCTTCTTCGCCGGGGCCGCCGCCGCGCCGTTCTTCTCCTTCAGCGAGGCGCTGTACGCGCGCAGGGCCTTGGTGTCGGAGACGACCTCCTTGAAGGCGGTGCCGGGGCGGAACCGGGGCACCGAGGTCTTCTTGATCTTCACGGCCTCGCCGGTGCGCGGGTTGCGGCCGGTGCGGGCGTTGCGCGCCTGCTTCTCGAAGGTGCCGAAACCGCTGATGGCGACCTTCTCACCCTTGGCCACGGCCACGGTGATGGTCTCGACGATGGCCTCCACGGCCGTCGTCGCCTGCTTCCTGCCGCCCAGGCGCGCTTCCAGCGCCTCGACCAGCTCAGACTTGTTCACGGGGCCCTCCTCGGTGCGTCCGTCTCGTCCGTGACACGCTCGCGCGACACCTCGCGCGCGGCCGAGCGGGAGCCCGACGGGGGAAACGGTACGACTCGCGATCACCGCCGTCCACCAGACGCGCGGCGGTGAGCCGTTGCGGCACAAGCGACTCGGCCCCCGCGGGTGCCGGCGCCGCTGGGGCGCAGTCGGTTCCGCGCGGCCGCCCGGGAGCGCCGCGGCGCCGCACCGGGCCGGCCGGGGCCGCGCGCGGTGCCGGCGGAAGCGTTGCGCCGCAACGCCTCCACGCACGAGGGCCCCGCCCGGCGCTGCGGCGCAGCGCCGGGCGGGGCCCCGGGGGGTGCGCGCTCAGGAAGCGGCGCGCGCGGGCAGCGTGGTGGGCTTGAAGGAAGGCCGGTGCGCCTCGAAGTCGGTGATGGCGTCGGCGTGGCGCAGCGTCAGGCTGATGTCGTCCAGGCCCTCCATGAGGCGCCAGCGGACGTAGTCGTCGACCTCGAAGGGCGCGGTGAAGTCGTCCACCCGCACGACGCGCTCGACGAGGTCCACGGTGACCTCGGTGCCCGGGTGGGCCTCCAGGGCCTTCCAGATCAGGTCGATGTCGCCCTGCTCCACGACGGCCGCCAGCAGGCCCTGCTTGCCGGAGTTGCCGCGGAAGATGTCCCCGAAGCGCGGGGCGAGCACGGCCTTGAAGCCGTGGTCGCGCAGCGCCCACACGGCGTGCTCGCGGCTGGAGCCGGTGCCGAAGTCCTTGCCGGCCACGAGGACCGAGCCGGCGCGGTAGGGCTCCTGGTTCAGCACGAAGGAGGGGTCCCCGCGCCAGGCGGCGAACAGCGCGTCCTCGAAGCCGGTCTTGGTGACCCGCTTGAGGTACACGGCGGGGATGATCTGGTCGGTGTCGACGTCGGTGCGGCGCAGCGGGACGCCGACGCCGCGGTGGACGGTGAACTTCTCCACGGGGGTGCTCCTGGTGTCGTCGGGCGGGGCGGCGGCGCTCAGGCCAGCGCGCCGGCGGGCACGGACCGGCCGGGCAGCGGCTCGAGGTCGGCGGGCGAGGACAGGGTGCCGCGCACGGCGGTGGCGGCAGCCACCAGCGGGCTGACCAGGTGGGTGCGCCCGCCCTTGCCCTGCCGGCCCTCGAAGTTGCGGTTGGAGGTGGAGGCGCAGCGCTCGCCGGGGGCGAGCTGGTCCGGGTTCATCCCCAGGCACATGGAGCAGCCGGCGTGGCGCCAGTCGGCGCCGAACTCCTTGAAGACGGTGTCGATGCCCTCGGCCTCGGCCTGCAGCCGCACGCGCGCCGAACCGGGCACCACCATCACCCGCACGCCCTCGGCCTTGGTGCGCCCGCGCAGCACGTCCGCGGCCGCGCGCAGGTCCTCGATGCGGCTGTTGGTGCACGAGCCGATGAAGACGGTGTCGACGGCGATCTCGCGCATCGGCGTGCCGCCGGCCAGGCCCATGTACTCCAGGGCGCGCTCGACGGACTGGCGCTCGCCGTCCTCGCCGACCTCCTCGGGCACGGGCACCGAGCCGGACAGCGGCACGCCCTGGCCGGGGTTGGTCCCCCAGGTGACGAACGGCTCGAGCTCGTCGGCGTGCAGGACGACCTCGGCGTCGAAGACGGCGTCGTCGTCGGTGCGCAGGGTGCGCCAGTGCTCCACGGCGGCGTCCCAGTCGGCGCCGGTGGGGGCGTGCGGGCGGCCCTGGAGGTACTCGAAGGTCGTCTCGTCGGGGGCGACCATGCCGGCGCGGGCGCCGGCCTCGATGGACATGTTGCAGATGGTCATCCGCCCCTCCATGGACAGGGCGCGGATGGCCTCGCCGCGGTACTCCAGGACGTAGCCCTGCCCGCCGCCGGTGCCGATCCTGGCGATGACCGCGAGGATGACGTCCTTGGCCGTCGTGCCGGGCTTGAGGGTGCCGTCCACCGTGATGGCCATCGTCTTGAACGGCTTCAGCGGCAGCGTCTGGGTGGCCAGCACGTGCTCGACCTCGCTGGTGCCGATGCCCATGCCCAGCGAGCCGAACGCGCCGTGGGTGGAGGTGTGCGAGTCGCCGCACACGACCGTCATGCCCGGCTGGGTCAGGCCCAGCTGGGGCCCGACGACGTGCACGATGCCCTGCTCGGCGTCGCCCAGGGAGTGCAGGCGCACGCCGAACTCCGCGCAGTTGCGGCGCAGCGTCTCGATCTGGGTGCGCGAGGTCCTGTCGGCGATGGGCAGGTCGATGCCGGCGGTGGGGGTGTTGTGGTCCTCGGTGGCGATGGTCAGGTCCAGGCGGCGCACCCCGCGACCGGCCAGGCGCAGCCCGTCGAAGGCCTGCGGGCTGGTGACCTCGTGCACGAGGTGCAGGTCGATGTAGAGCAGGTCCGGCTCGCCGTCCTGCCCGCGCCGGACGACGTGCTCGTCCCAGACCTTCTGCGCCAGCGTGCGTCCCACGTCCGCTCTCCCTCCGTCCGCGCCGGGTGCCCGGCGCCTGGACGTCCATCGGTCCTTGCGTCTCAGTGCTTGAGACGCCAGTATCGCTTCGTGGACAAGAGTAGCGGAGTCGGCGTGCTCGACAAGGCCGTGCAGGTCCTGGCCGCCCTGGAGGCGGGCCCGGCCAGCCTGGCCCAGCTGGTGACGGCCACGGGCCTGGCCCGGCCCACCGCGCACCGCCTCGCCGTGGCCCTGGAGCACCACCGCCTCGTCGGGCGCGACCTGCAGGGCCGCTTCGTGCTCGGCGCCCGGCACGCCGAGCTGGCCGCCGCCGCCGGGGAGGACCGGCTCGTGGCGGTCGCCGGCCCGCTGCTGGGCGCCCTGCGCGACGCCACCGGCGAGAGCGCGCAGCTGTACCGCCGCCACGGCGAGCACCGCGTGTGCATCGCCGCCGCCGACCGCCCGCACGGCCTGCGCGACACCGTGCCCGTGGGCGCGTCCATGACGATGGCCGCCGGGTCGGCCGCGCAGGTGCTGCTCGCCTGGGACGACCCCGAGCGGCTGTCCGTGGAGCTGATGGGCGCCCGCTTCGACGCCGCCACCCTCTCCGGGGTGCGCCGTCGCGGCTGGGCCCACTCCAGCGGCGAGCGCGAACCGGGCCTGGCCTCGGTCAGCGCCCCCGTGCGCGGGCCGTCGGGGCGCGTGGTGGCCGCCGTGTCCGTCTCCGGGCCCGCCGAGCGCTTCGGGCGCCACCCCGGCCGGCGCCACGCCGACGCCGTGCTCGCCACCGCCGAGGCGTTCACCGCCGCCCTGCGCCCGGCGCAGGTGCCCGCGCAGCCCGCCGGCGCGCGCGGCTGAGGCCGGCCCCGCCGCGCCCGCCCTAGCGCGTCCAGGCCAGCAGCACCGGCTCCCGCTGCCCCGGCCAGGTGCCGGTGAGCGTGGCCGCCCCCGCCGGGGCGGAGGCGGTGCCGTCGAGCACGCGCACCACCCCGACCTCCAGCCCCTCGGCGGTGGCGGTGTCGACCACCCCCGCCGGCGCACCGCCCTGCCCGGCGCCGGTGCCGGGCGCACCGGCCCGCACCCGCACCGCCGGCGCGGGCAGCGGAGCGCCGTCGGGCCGCACGAGCGCGGCCTGCTGCGCACGGCCGCGGGCGACGGCGTCCAGGGCCCGCGCGTGCACCGGGTCGCCCAGCGCGTCGTACACCCAGCGGGGGCCGAGCACGGAGTGCTGCAAGGTGCCGGCCAGCCGGCGCTGCGCCCCGGGCAGCTCGGCGCCGCGGTAGGTCAGCGGCACCTGCAGCAGCGCGCCGGCGGCGCGCACCAGGTGCACCTCGACGCCCACCTCGCCGTCGGGGTCGTCGAAGCGGTAGGCGCCCACGTGCTCCAGGTCGCCGGCCGCGCCGGAGGGGCCGGTCGCCCCGGGCGGGCACCACGGCTGCGCGGGCAGCCACGCGGCGATCGTCTCGAGCTTGGAGGGGGTCAGCTGCGCCTGGTGGATGACGGCCACGCCGCGCACCCTAGGCGCTGGCGCCCTCGCGCGGGTGGTCGTGGGCCCCGCGCAGCCGCATCCGCTGGTCGGCGCGCTCGCGGCCGCGGGCCACCGGCACGCTGCGCGTGGCGGCCGCCAGGCCGAGGGGCGGGGTGTCGACGTAGACGGACTCGTGGTGCCCGGCGGGCACGGCGTAGGTCTCGTGCCAGATGCCGACGGCGCCGCGGGCGGCGCGGGCGCGGGCGTTGAAGCGCTGCCAGGCGCGCCGGTGCAGGCCGCCGTCGAGGTGGGCGTAGGCGTGCAGGGACTCCGCGTCGCGCCAGTACTGCACGACGAAGGGGCCGCCGGCGCCGAGGCAGGTGCGGGCACCGAGCGCACCGTGCTCGGGGTGGGCGGCCAGCTCGCGCAGCACCCCGGGCATGGCCAGCAGCACGGGCAGCCACGCCCGCACGCGCCACGGGGAGTTGATGCGCATGCCGATGAGGAAGACGACGACGTCGCCGTCGTGGGCGTGGGTGGTGCGGCCGGTGCGGACCATCGCGGGACCCCTCGGTGCAGTGGTTGGATAGTTCTGCTACCCAGCATTGGGTAGTGCAACTATCCAGTCAAGGGGTCCCCGTGCTCGTCTCCGCCCTGGCCGCCGCGAGCGGCGTGCCCGTCCCGACGATCAAGTACTACCTGCGCGAGGGGCTGCTGCACCCCGGCCGCGCCACCGGGGCCACGCGCGCGGAGTACGGCGAGGACCACGTGCGGCGCCTGCGCCTGGTGCGCGCCCTGGCCGAGGTCGGCGGCCTGCCGCTGGCGCGCGTGCGCGAGGTGGTGGCCGCCCTGGACGCCGAGACCCCCCTGCCCGTCGCGCTGGGCACCGCCCACGACGCGCTGGCCGCCCGCGCCGCCCCCGGCGCGGGCGCCGAGCTGGCCGCGGCGGTGATCGCCGACGCGGGCTGGCGGGTGGACGCCG
>NZ_JAAALM010000689.1 GCF_009906395.1 Kineococcus indalonis | reverse complement strand
GCCGGCGCCGGACAGCGCCGACAGCGCCGCCGCGGGGGCGGTCAGGCCGGCCGCGGCCCGCAGGAGGGAGCGGCGGCGGGGCTGGGGGGTGATCACGCGAGCACCTCAGCACCACCGTGTTTCACGGCGGTTGCCCAGCCGTTTCCCGGCGGTGTCGATCCGCGCGGCGCCGATCCCGGCGGCCCGCTCCCCCGGTCACCAGCCCGCGGGCAGCGGGCGGCCCTCCTCGTAGCCGGCCCGGGACTGCAGGCCCACCACGGCGCGCTCGGCGAACTCGGCCACGGTGCGCGCGCCGACGTAGGTGAAGGAGCTGCGCACGCCGGAGGTGATCTGGTCCAGCAGGTCCTCCACGCCGGGGCGGGCGGGGTCCAGGTGCATGCGCGAGGAGGAGATGCCCTCCTCGAACAGGGCCTTGCGGGCGCGCTGGAACGGGGAGTCGGCGCGGGTGCGGGCGGCCACGGCGCGCGCGGAGGCCATGCCGAAGCTCTCCTTGTAGGCGCGCCCGTCGGCGTCCACGGCCAGGTCGCCGGGGCTCTCGTGGGTGCCGGCGAACCACGAGCCGACCATCACCTGGCTGGCGCCGGCGGCCAGCGCCAGGGCCACGTCGCGCGGGTGGCGCACCCCGCCGTCGGCCCACACGTGCCCGCCGGCCTCGCGGGCGGCGGCGGCGCACTCCAGCACCGCGGAGAACTGCGGGCGGCCCACGCCGGTCATCATCCGGGTGGTGCACATCGCGCCCGGGCCCACGCCGACCTTGACGACGTCGGCGCCGGCGGCCAGCAGGTCGCGCACGCCGGCGGCGGTGACGACGTTGCCGGCCACGACGGGCACCTGCGGGTCCAGCCCGCGCACCGCGGCCAGCGCCTCGAGCATCTTGTCCTGGTGGCCGTGGGCGGTGTCCACCACGAGGGTGTCCACGCCGGCCCCCAGCAGCGCCTTGGCGGTGCCGGCCACGTCGCCGTTGATGCCCACCGCGGCGGCCACCCGCAGCCGGCCGGCGGCGTCCAGCGCCGGGGCGTACACGGTGGAGCGCAGCGCGCCCTTGCGGGTCAGCGCGCCCACGAGCCGCCCGTCGCGCACCACGGGCGCGAAGCGGCGCCGGGCTCCGTGCAGCACGTCGAAGGCGGCCTGCAGCCCGTCGCGCTCGACGGCGCCGGCGTCCAGGGTCACCGGCGAGGGGCTCATCACGGTCCCGACCTGGGTGAAGCGGTCCACGTCGGCGCAGTCGGCGGGGGTGACCACGCCGAGCACGTGCCCGTCGTCGTCGACGACGACGGCCGCGCCGTGGGCGCGCTTGGGCAGCAGGTTGAAGGCGTCGTGCACCGTGTCGGTGCTGTGCAGCACCACGGGCGTCTCGAAGACGGGGTGGCGCTCCTTCACCCAGGCCACCACCTCGCCGACCACGTCGACGGGGATGTCCTGCGGCAGGACCGCCACCCCGCCGCGGCGGGCGACGGTCTCGGCCATGCGCCGGCCGGAGACGGCCGTCATGTTCGCCACGACGACCGGGACCGTGGTGCCGGTGCCGTCGGCGCCGGCGAGGTCCACGTCGAGGCGGGAGACGACCGAGGACCGTCCCGGCGCCAGGAAGACGTCGTCGTAGGTCAGGTCGTGGGCGGGCCGCTGCCCGTCGAGGAAGCGCACGCCCCCAGGGTAGGCGCGACGGCCGGGCCCCCGGCCGGCCGCGGCGGGCG
>NZ_JAAALM010000688.1 GCF_009906395.1 Kineococcus indalonis | reverse complement strand
GGTGCGGGCCCGCCCGCGCCGCCCCGGCCCGCACCCCGGGGGGCGCGGGCCGGGCCCTCAGGCGACGGGCTGGCTGGCGGACCCGGCGGCCAGGGCGCCGCGCACCGACGTCCACGACGCCAGCACCGCCCGCACGTCCTCGCGCCGCTCCTGCGCCAGCGCCCGCTGGTGGGCGCGCTCGAGCACGTCGTCCACGAGCACCCGCGCGCCCGAGGCGGCGGAGGCGACCGCGGCCTCCACCATCGCCAGGCTCAGGACGTTCTCGTGCACCTCCCCCGTCGGGGCGGCGCCCTCGCGCAGCGCGCGGGTGAAGGCGCGCAGCGAGCCGGCGATCTCCCGGCCGGGGTCGGCCGAGGGGGCCGGCCGCGCCGCGGCGGAGGTCTCCAGCACCGGGGCCTCCTCGCCGTCCCAGCGGGCGGTGCCCGCCGAGCCTGACAGCCGCCAGGAGCCGTTCCAGGACGTCTCCTGCCCCGGGGAGCACCAGCTGCCGGTGTAGACGTAGCGGATCCCGCCGGTCATCTCGAAGACCGCGGTGGCCGCGGCGTCGCCGGCGTACCAGCTCCACGAGGGGTTGAACTCCTCGCAGTACACGGACACCGGCTCCGCGCCCAGCACGAAGCGCGCGGAGTCGAAGGGGTGGATCGCCATGTCCAGCAGCAGCGGGTGGGCCATCTCCTCGCGGAAGCCGCCGAAGCGCGGCGCCTTGAAGAACTCGGTGGTCAGCACCCCCAGGTCGCCCAGGACGCGCGCCTGCTCCCGGAAGGCGTGCAGGTGGGCGTTGTAGCGGCGGGACTGGCTGACGACGAACAGCTCGCCGGTGACCTCCGCGGCCGCCACCAGGGACAGCGCCTGCGCGACGTCCTCGGCGACGGGCTTCTCCCCCAGCACCGGCAGCCCGGCGAACAGCGCGGCGGTGGTCACCGGGTGGTGCGCGCGCGGCACCGTGACGTTGACGACGGCGTGCGCGCCGGTGGCCAGCGCCAGCTCGACGGCGTCGCGGCCCAGGGGGGTGCCGGGCACGCCGGCGTCGGCGACGGCCGCGGCGGCGACGTCCAGGTCGAGGTCGACCACGCCGGCCAGCTCGACGTCGTCGTCGTCCAGGACGGTGCGCAGCCACGCCCTGCCCATGCCGCCGGCGCCGACGAGCACGACGCGCAGCGGCGCGCTCACTGCTCGGCCCCCTGCAGCTCGGCCCCCTGCAGCTCGGCCTCCTGGGCCCCACCCGCCTGCGCCTCGGCCGCCTCCGGCTTCAGGGCGCCCTGGTAGCCGTGGCCGTTGTAGAAGTCCTCGGTGTCGTAGCGCAGCAGCACCGGCGCGGTGCGCTCGGGGCGCACGGTCACGGCCCACTCGACGGCGTTGGAGATCACCTTGCGCACCCCGGCGTGGAAGTACGTCGGGTACTCCTGGTCGCCGGGGCGGAAGTAGAAGACCTTGCCGTGGCCGCGCTTGAAGGTGCAGCCGGAGCGGAACACCTCCCCGCCGGAGAAGGAGGAGATGAACACCAGCTCGTCGGGGGCGGGGATGTCGAAGAACTCCCCGTACATCTCGTCCTCGTCGATGATCATGGGCTGGGGCACGCCGCCCACGGCGAGGTCTCCGACGAGGTCGCCGAGCGCGTGCAGCGGCACGTCCTGGCCGGCATGGGCCTGATCGTGCTGCACTCCGGGCACTGGTCGAAGGTGTTCACCCGGCTCATG
>NZ_JAAALM010000687.1 GCF_009906395.1 Kineococcus indalonis | reverse complement strand
GCCAGCGCGCTGCTGGTGCCCACCGCCGTCGCCGCCGTGCTCGCCTCCACCGCCGTGCAGCAGGCCCGCGCCAGCACCGGGGACCTGCCGCGCTGGGCGCAGCAGCGCGCCGTCGCCCAGGTCGACGCCGAGGTGCGCTCCGAGCCGCGCCCGCTGCGCACCGGCCGCCCCGGCGCCCCCGCGCGCGCGGCCGTCGACGTGCACCTCACCGCGGTGCTGGTGCGCGGCCAGCGGCTCGACGTCGCCGCCCCCGCGACCGTCTTCACCGACGCCGCCACCTGGCGCACCGCGGTCGGCGCCCGGGTGCGGCTGACCGCCCGCCTGGCCCCGGCCGAGCCGGGGGAGCGGGCCGCGGTCGTGCTGCACGCGCGCGCCGCCCCGCGGCCCCTCGCGCCCCCCGGTGCGGTGCACCGCGCCGCCGAGCGGCTGCGCGCCGGGTTGCGCACCGCCTGCGCGCGCCTGCCCGCCGACGCGCGCGGGCTGCTGCCCGGTCTCGTCGTGGGCGACACCTCCGCGCTGCCGGCGGACCTGGAGGCCGACATGCGCGCGGTGGGCCTGAGCCACCTGACGGCCGTCAGCGGCGCCAACACCACCCTCGTCGTGGCCGCCCTGGTGCTCGCCGCCTCCCTGCTCGGCCTGGGCCGCCGGCTGCGGCTGCTGGCCGCCGGCGCCGGGCTGGCCGGCTTCGTCGTCCTGGCCCACCCCGAGCCCAGCGTGCTGCGCGCGGCGGTCATGGGCGCCGTCGGCCTGGCCGGGCTGCTCGCCGGCCGCCCCGCGCGCGGGGTGCCGGTGCTGGCCGGCGCGGCGCTGGCGCTGCTGGTGGCCGACCCCTGGCTGGCCCGGGAGGCGGGCTTCTCGCTCTCGGTGCTCGCCACCGCGGGCCTGCTGCTGCTCGCCCGCCGCTGGGCCGCGCGCCTGCAGGGGGCCGGGGTGCCGCGCGCGCTCGCCCACGCCGTCGCCGTGCCGGCCGCCGCGCAGGCGGTGTGCGGCCCCGTCCTGGTGCTGCTCACCCCGTCGGTGAACCCGCTGTCGCTGCCGGTCAACGTCCTCGTCGCGCCCGCCGTCGCACCGGCCACCGTGACCGGGCTGGCCGCCACCCTCGTGGCGGCCGCCTGGCCCGCGGCCGGCGCGGTCGCGGTGCTGCCCGCCGGCCTGGCCGCGCAGTGGGTCGCGCTGGTGGCGCGCCGGGCCGCGGACGTGCCGGCGGCGCTGCCGGTGCCCGCCGGGGCGGCCGGCGCGCTCGTCGTCGCCGCCGGCACGGTGCTGCTCCTGAGCGCCGGCGCCCTGGCGGTGCGCGGCCGGCGCCCCGGGGCGCGCGGCCGGCGACCGCTGGCGGCCGCGGCGGTCCTGGTGGTGTGCGCGGCGCTGCTGGTGCGCTGCGCGCCGCGCTGGGGCGGCCCGGCGGGGCCGTGGCCGGCGCCGGACTGGCTGGTGGTGGGCTGCGACGTCGGCCAGGGCGACGCCGTCGTGCTGCGCTCGGGCCCGCGCGCGGCGGTGCTCGTGGACGCCGGCCCCGACGCCGAGCTCGTCGACGGCTGCCTGGACCGCCTGGACGTGCAGCGCCTGGACGCGGTGGTGCTCACCCACCCCCACGCCGACCACGTCGACGGCCTGCCCGGCGCGGTGCGCGGGCGCGAGGTGGGGCAGGTGCTGGTGTCGCCGCTGGCCGTGCAGCCCGCCTCCGCCCGGGTGGCCGGGGTCGCCGCCGGCGCGGGCGCGCCGCTGCGCAC
>NZ_JAAALM010000686.1 GCF_009906395.1 Kineococcus indalonis | reverse complement strand
GCCTGGTGGCGCCAGGCGGTCGTCTACCAGGTCTACCCGCGCAGCTTCGCCGACTCCGACGGCGACGGCACCGGGGACCTGCCGGGCCTGACCGCCCGCGTGCCGCACCTGGCGCGCCTGGGCGTGGACGCCGTCTGGCTCAGCCCCTTCTACCCCTCCGAGCTCGCCGACGGCGGCTACGACGTCGCCGACCACCGCGCCGTCGACCCGCGCATCGGCACCCTGGAGCAGTTCGACGAGCTGGTCGCCGCCCTGCACGGCGCCGGGATCCGGCTGGTCGTCGACATCGTGCCCAACCACTCCTCCGACCGGCACCGCTGGTTCCGCGAGGCGCTGGCCGCGGGGCCGGGGTCCCCCGAGCGCGAGCGGTACGTCTTCCGGCGCGGGCTGGGCCAGCGCGGGGAGCTGCCGCCCACCGACTGGACCGCCGTGTTCGGCGGCCCGGCGTGGGAGCCCGTCGGCGACGGCGAGTGGTACCTGCACCTGTTCGCCCCCGAGCAGCCCGACTGGAACTGGGCGAACCCCGAGGTGCGCGAGGACCACCTGCGCACCCTGCGCTTCTGGGCCGACCGCGGCGTGGACGGCTTCCGCATCGACGTCGCCCACGCCCTCACCAAGGACATGAGCCACCCGCTGCCCTCCGCGCGGGAACTGGCCGCCGACGACCTGCCCGACGGCGAGCACCGCTTCTTCGACCGCGACGAGGTGCACGAGGTGTACCGCGAGTGGCGGGCGCTGTTCGACTCCTACGACCCGCCGCGCACCGCGGTCGCCGAGGCGTGGGTGCCGGCGCACCGCCGCGCCCGCTACGCCTCGCCCGAGGGCCTGGGTCAGGCGTTCAACTTCGACCTGCTGCGCTCGGCCTTCGACGCCGCCTCCTTCCGGCGCACAGTGGACGAGAACCTGCGCCTGGCCGCGCAGGCCGGCAGCTCCTCCACCTGGGTCCTGTCCAACCACGACGTCGTGCGGCACGCCTCGCGCTACGCCCTGCCGGAGGGGACCGACGAGGAGGCGTGGCTGCTCAGCGGCGGCACCGAGCCGGCCGCCGACCTCGAGCGCGGGCTGCGCCGGGCGCGGGCGGCCACCGCGTTCGTCCTGGCGCTGCCGGGCAGCACGTACCTGTACCAGGGCGAGGAGCTCGGCCTGCCCGAAGTGGCCGACCTGCCCGCCGAGGTGCTGCAGGACCCCACCTGGCGCCGCTCCGGCGGCACCCGCAAGGGCCGCGACGGCTGCCGGGTGCCGCTGCCCTGGGAGGGCGCCGGCCCCTCCCTGGGGTTCGGCGACGGCCCGGCCCACCTGCCGCAACCGGCGTGGTTCGCGCCGCGCGCCGCCGCCGCACAGGAGGGCGACCCCGCCTCGACGCTGGCGTTCTACCGCCGCGCCCTGAGCGAGCGCCGGCGCCTGCAGGGGCCCGAGGAGCTCACCTGGGTGCAGGGCCTGCCCGCCACCGCCGTGGCGTTCCGCCGCCCCGGCGGCTGGACGTGCCTGACGAACTTCGGCACCGAGCCGCTCGCGCTGCCCGCCGGGCGGGTCGTGTTGTCCAGCGGCCCGATCGGGGAGACCCTGGTGCCCGGTGAGACCACCGTGTGGCTCGAGGACGAGCACCGCGAGGACCTCCCCGAGGAGGGCCCCACCCGCTGACCGGGTGGACGGGCCGCCGGGGCGATCCCCCGGCGGCCCCGCAGGACGCGCGGGCGACCCCGCCCGCGCCCGCCACGAGGAGGGACGACGA
>NZ_JAAALM010000685.1 GCF_009906395.1 Kineococcus indalonis | reverse complement strand
TCCTTCGCCTACCTGGCCGTGTTCAGCATGTTCCTGGGCTTCTTCGCCTGGTACCGGGGCCTGGCGATCGGGCCGATGACCACCGTCAGCCAGGTGCAGCTCGTGCAGCCGGTCCTGACGATCGCGTGGGCGGCGCTGTTCTTCGGCGAGGAGCTGGGCGCGGGCGTGGCCGCGGCCGCCGCCGCCGTCCTGGTGTGCGCGGCGGCGGCGGTGCGCGCGCGGGTGCGCGTGGCCGCCCGCTGAGACGGCCGCCCGCGGCCGGGTCCGGTGCCGCAGGGGTGCGGCAGGCTGGGGCGACCGCACCGCGGACCCGGGGAGGCACAGTGACCAGCACCGAGAGCAGCACCGAGAGCAGCACCGGGAGCAGCACCGGGAGCAGCACCGGGAGCAGCACCGGGAGCAGCAGCGGGGGCGTCGCCCGTCGCGGCACCGCCGCCGGCGTGCCGTACCTGGCGCTGCCCCCGGCGAGCGCGCCGACGGCCTCGACGCCGCTGGTGCTGACCTGGCACCTCATGGACGCCCCCCGCACCCCCGAGGCGCTCGCCGCGGCCCTGCCGCTGGCGGGCGTGGACGCCTGGCGGGTCCACCTGGAGCTGCCGATGACCGGCGCGCGCCTGTCCGCCGGGGGAGCGGAGGAGCTGGTGGCCCGCGGTCGGCGCGACGCGGTGCTGGAGCTGTTCGGGCCGATCGCCGAGCAGGGCGTGGCCGAGTCGCCGGCGGTGCTGGCCGACGTGCGCGCCCAGCTCGGCTGCCCGGACGGCCCGCTGGCCCTGCTCGGCGGCTCGATGGGTGCCGCCGTGGCGTTCCTGACGGCGCTGGAGGCCGGTCTCGACGTCGCGGCGCTCGTGCTCGTCAGCCCGCTGCTGCGGATGCGCCCCGTGGTCGAGGCCGCCGCCCGCGTGATGGGTTTCGGGCAGACCTGGTCGCCGGCGGCCGACGCGGTGGCCGCGCGGATCGACGCCGTGGAGCGCGCCGGTGAGCTCGCCGCCGTCGGGCGGCCGGCGGTGCTCGTCGTCGTGGGCGCCGACGACGACGAGCAGGGGTTCGTGCGCCCGGCCCGCGAGCTGCACGAGGCGCTGCTGGCCGTGCACGGCGACGCGCGGCGCGCGCGCCTGGAGGTCGTGCCGGCGATGGGCCACGCACTGGCCGAGGAGCCGGGCCTGGTGGCGGCGCCGCAGACGCCGCACGCCGCGCTCGTCGACGCCGCCGCCACGGCCTGGTTGCGCGAGCACCTGCGCTGAGGTCCGCCGCCCGGGGCGTGCGCCCCCGCGCGCCGGTCCCGCGCGCCTCAGCCGCGCGGGACCGGCACCCCCCGGGCGTGGGCGCGCCGCAGCTGCTCCTCGGTGCGGTGCACGGCGCCGCGCACGTACGGCCCGCGGCGGTGGTGGCAGCGGGCGTTGGGGCTGTCGGGGCCGTGCCGGCGCAGCACGTCCGCCAGCCGCTCCTCCACGTCGACGACCTCGCCGGTCGCCGAGACCGTCTGGTCCGCCCACGTCAGGGCGTCGGCCAGCGGGCCCTCGACGGCGCGGGGGTCGTCGTGGACGGCCAGCTCGGCCCCCAGCCCGCGCACCGCGGCGACGAAGCGGGCCCCGGAGTGGTGGGCCACCAGGGCCGGCACCAGCGGGTCCCAGCCCTCCCGCAGCAGGTGGTCGGCGCCGTCCACGGGGTGGAACCCGGTGCGCCGCAGGGGCGGGGCGTAGCCGACGTCGTGCAGCCAGGCGGCGGCGACGAGGG
>NZ_JAAALM010000684.1 GCF_009906395.1 Kineococcus indalonis | reverse complement strand
GCCTAACGGCACGCGCCGCTCGCGCCGGACGGCAGCATGCTGCCGTCCGGCGCGAGCGGCGCGTGCCGTTAGGCTTGCCTGAGCAGTTCGACAGATGGCGTCGAGACGAAGGACACCAGATCCCGTGAGCACCCAGCGTCCGCTGCGCGTGGCCGTCGTCGGAGCCGGACCGGCGGGCATCTACGCCTCGGACACCCTCTCCAAGGCCGACCTGTCCGCGACGGGCTTCGAGGGCGTGAGCATCGACCTCATCGAGCGCCTGCCCGCCCCGTTCGGCCTGGTCCGCTACGGCGTGGCGCCCGACCACCCCCGCATCAAGCAGATCATCGTCGCCCTGGAGAAGGTCCTGGGCCGCGGCGACATCCGCCTGCTGACGAACGTGGACTTCGGCACCGACGTCACCCTGGAGGAGCTGCGGCGCCACTACGACGCCGTGGTCTTCTCCACCGGCTCCATCAAGGACGCCGCGCTGGCGATCCCGGGGGTGGACCTGCCGGAGAGCCACGGCGCCGCCGACTTCGTCTCCTGGTACGACGGGCACCCGGACTACCCGCGCGAGTGGCCGCTGGAGGCCTCCACCGTGGCCGTGCTGGGCGCCGGCAACGTCGCCCTGGACGTGGCGCGCATGCTCGCCAAGCACGCCGACGACCTGCTGCCCACGGAGATCCCGGACAACGTCTACCGGGGCCTGAAGGCCTCCAAGGTCACCGACGTGCACGTCTTCGCCCGCCGCGGCCCGGCGCAGGTGAAGTTCTCCCCGCTGGAGCTGCGCGAGCTGGGGCACGTGCCCGACGTCGACGTCCTCGTCGACCCGGAGGACTTCGAGTTCGACGAGGGCTCGATGGCCGCGATCGACTCCTCCAACCAGACCAAGCAGGTCGTCAAGACCCTCACGGACTGGACGCTGAAGGAGGGCGACGGCACCGCCTCGCGCCGCATCCACCTGCACTTCCTGCACGCGCCGGTCGAGGTCGTGGGCACCGACGGCCACGTCAGCGCGCTGCGCACCGAGCGCACCCGCCTGAGGGGCGACGGCACGGTCGAGGGCACCGGGGACCTGCACACCTGGGACGTGCAGGCCGTCTACCGCGCGGTGGGCTACTTCGGCTCCCCGCTGCCGGGCGTGCCCTTCGACGAGCTCAAGGGCGTCATCTCCAACCACGAGGGCCGCGTGCTGACCCCCGAGGGCGAGACCGTCCCCGGCGTGTACTGCACCGGCTGGATCAAGCGCGGGCCGGTCGGCCTCATCGGGCACACCAAGTCCGACGCCTCCGAGACCGTGCGCCACCTGGTCTCCGACGCCGCCTCGTTCGCCCCGGCCCCCGAGCCGGACCCGGAGGCGGTGCTGGAGACGCTGCGCGGCAAGGGCGTGGAGGTGCTCACCTGGAGCGACTGGGAGGTCCTGGACGCCTACGAGCGGGCGCTGGGCGCCCCCCACGGGCGCCAGCGCGTCAAGGTCGTCTCCCGCGAGGAGATGGTCAAGTTCTCGCGCGAGGTGATCGCGGAGGCCGAGGCGGAGACCGAGGCGAAGGCGGAGGCCCGCGCCGACGCCGCCGCCCGCGCCGCCGGGGACGGGGCCTGAGTGCGCGTCGTCGTCTGCGTCAAGCACGTCCCCGACATCCAGTCGGCCCGCTCCTTCCGCGAGGACGGGCTGCTGGCCCGCGGGGGCAGCGACGACACCCTCAACGAGCTCGACGAGGACGCCCTGGAGGCGGGGCTGCGGCTGGTGGAGGCC
>NZ_JAAALM010000683.1 GCF_009906395.1 Kineococcus indalonis | reverse complement strand
CGCCTGGCGCACGAGGCCGTCGACGTCGGCGGCGGGCTCCTCGCCGGCCAGCACGGCCAGCTCGCCGGCGTTGGGCACCAGCAGGTCGGTGCGGCGCAGCAGCTCGGCGGGCAGGGGGCGGGCCGGGGCGGGGTTGAGCACGAGCAGCCCGGTGCACAGCCGGGCGGCGGCCAGCAGCGCCGCGTCGGGCACCTCGCACTGCAGCAGCACGACGCGCGCGCCGCTGACGGCGCCGGCGGCGGCCTGCACGCGGGCGGCGTCGAGGTGGTCGTTGGCGCCGGGGCTGAGGACGATCGTGGACTCCCCGGCGTGCACGAGGACGACGGCGACGCCGGTGGGTGCGCCGGCGGCGGTGACGTGCTCGACGTCGAGGCCCTCGGCGGCCAGGGCGGCGCGCAGGGCGCGGCCGTCCTCGTCGTCGCCGACGGCGGCGACCACCGCGGTGCTGCGGCCCAGCCGGGCGGCGGCCACGGCCTGGTTGGCGCCCTTGCCGCCGAGGCCGCGCACGGCGTCGGCGCCGCGGACGGTCTGCCCGGCGGGCGGCAGGGCGCCCAGGGCGATGGACAGGTCGGCGTTGACGCTGCCGACGACGGTGACGTCGCGGGTCTTGGGGGCCTGCAGGCGCCCGTGGGTGTCGCGCACGGCGCCGGCGGGGTCGCCGGGCAGCGCGGGCGCCGTCTCGTGCCGGTGGGTGCTCACCGGGCCGCCGGCAGGACCCAGACGGCGGCCACGGCCGGGTCGCCGAGGTCGACCTCGCGCCCGCCGGGCCCCTCCCCCAGCCGCACGACGGTGGTGCCGGCGAACTCGCGGCGCTTGACGACGCGCACGTGCAGGTCCAGCCCGATGCCGAGGTCGGCGAAGTAGCGCAGCACCTCGGGGTCGGCGTCGGAGATGCGGGCGACGGAGCCGGCGGCGCCCTCGGGCAGGTCGGCGAGGCTGTGCGCGCCGGGCCGCGGGACGGTGCCGTCGGGGCGCGGGATGGGGTCGCCGTGCGGGTCGCGCTCGGGGTGGCCCAGGCGGCGGTCGAGGCGGTCGAGCATGCGGTCGGAGACGGCGTGCTCGAGGACCTCGGCCTCCTCGTGCACCTCGTCCCAGGAGTAGCCGAGGTCGGCGACGAGGAAGGTCTCGATGAGGCGGTGGCGGCGCACGACGCCGAGGGCCTGCAGGCGCCCGGCCTCGGTGAGCTCCACGCCGCCGTAGCGCTCGTGGCGCAGCAGGCCCGCGTCGGTGAGCTTGCGCACGGCCTCGGAGGCTGTGGAGGGCGACACGCCCAGGGCCTGCGCCAGCTTGGAGAGGGTGATCTTCTCGTCCGACCACTCCCCGGCGGCGTAGACCGTCTTCAGGCAGTCCTCGGCGGCCGGGGTGGCGGGGCGGGGCACGGGGCCAGCTTGCCACCAGGTCCCCGCGCTGCGGGCGCCGACGCGGCGGGGAGGAGTTTTCGGTGGACCGAAAAGCGTTTGTCGACCTACAGTGGGGGTAGGGCACGAGCACCGGAGCGACCAGGAGAGGGGTGCCGACGTGGACCGACGCTGGACCGGGATCGGGGACGCCGTGCTCGCCGCCGCGCTGCTGGCCGTGGTGGCCGTGTGCGCCACCTCGCAGCGCTGGCCGGAGGCGGCCGGGGCGCTCGTGCTGGCCCTGGCCTGGGGCGCTGCCGCCGCGCGCCGCCTGGCCGGCCGCCGCGCCGCGGACGCCGTGCAGGCCGTGGGGGCCGCCGCCGCGGCGGCCCCCACGGC
>NZ_JAAALM010000682.1 GCF_009906395.1 Kineococcus indalonis | reverse complement strand
CCGCCACCAGCGCCGCGGCCCCGGACTGCAGCAGCAGGCACAGCCCCATCAGCGGCAGCGCCCACCGGGAGGTGGCGGCGCGGTCGAACAGCTCGTCCACGCGCACCCAGGCGTGCTCCAGCTGCTGCGGCACCGGCACCGGGCTGGGCTCGACCCGCTCCAGCAGGGCGCGCAGCTCCGGGGCCCCGAACCGCCCGCCGACCTCGTCCAGGGCCCGCAGGGCCTCCTCGCGCTGGCGCGCCGGCAGGTGCCCGGCGAGGCCGTCGACGAGGACGTGCGCGGCGTTGGCGACCTTCTCGTCGTCGTCCAGCGGGCGCCGCCGGCGCCAGCGGCGCGCGCCCACGACGAGCGCGGCGAAGACCACGTACATGATCGCCACGGCGGGCTCGTAGAAGTAGTCGTTGTCGGTGGTGACGAACTTGCCGACCTCGTCGATGAACAGCCCGAACCCCGCCCCGCCCAGCAGCGCGGCCACCGGGCGCGGGCCGCGGCCGACGTAGGCGAACTGCAGCACCATCGCCAGGAGCATCAGCAGCCCGCCGGGCAGCACGTGCGCCACGTGCAGGCCCGTGCCGCCGCCGCCGATCTGCGGGTAGCCGGTCAGCGCCAGCAGCAGCCGCGTCAGCAGGATCGTGGACACCGCCGCGACCACGAGCGTGGTCAGGTGCTGGGCGCCGCGGTCGCTGCGCACCAGGTCCATGCGCAGCGCGCGGCTCAGGCGGCGCACGGCGGCGGGGCGGGGTCGGGGCGTGCGGACACCCCTCCGACGGTAGTGAGCTGGCGCGCCCGCGGCCCGTCCGGAGCGTCGCACCGGCCGGCCGGCGCCGACCCTTGACCGTCGATCGTGCACGATCTATGGTCCATGACACCGACTCGACGCTGAGTCGCCGGACCCAGGAGGTGACCCCCCGTGCTGCGTCCCCCCGATCCGCTGGCCGACGTCCACCGCCGAAGGGCTGTCTACGATGACGCTCGTGCATCCGACGGAGCCGCGGCGCTCGCTGGCGCCCAGCCGCCAGATGCTCGCCGACCACGTCTACGACGCGGTCCTGGACATGCTCATCGACGGGGAGCTGAAGGCCGGGGCGGCCCTGGGCATCGACGCGCTGGCCCGGGAGTTCGGCGTCTCGCAGACCCCCGTGCGCGAGGCCCTGGCCCGCCTGGAGTCCACCGGCCTGGTGCGCCGCACCGCCCTGAAGGGCTACCGCGTCGCGCCGGTGGCGACCCCCGCCGAGCTGGAGCGCCTCATGCAGGCGCGCCTGGTGCTCGAACCGGCCCTCGCCGAGCTCGCCGCCGCGCGGCTCGACGCGGAGGTGCTGGCCCGCCTGGAGCAGGCCGTGCACGACCTGGCCACCGCCCCGCTGGGGCCCTCGTTCCACGAGTTCCGCCAGTACTGGGAAGCCGACGAGCGCTTCCACCGCCTGATCGCCGAGGCCACCGGCAACGAGTTCCTGCTCTCGGCCTACCGGGCCCTGGGCGGGCAGATCCAGCGCTTCCGCCTCTTCGGCGGCGGCGGCGTCACCGACTCCGAGCACTGCGTCGCCGAGCACACCCGGGTCCTGCAGGGCCTGCGCACCGGCGACCCGGCCACCGCCCGCGCGGCGATGGCCGCGCACATCACCGAGGCCCGCGACCGCGCGCTGCAGGCGTACGACGCGCAGACCGCGGTGGTCACCTTCTCCCAGCCCAGCGCGCAGTTCCTGCAGGCCAGCTCCACCATGAGCCTGGGCCTGCTCTCGCC
>NZ_JAAALM010000681.1 GCF_009906395.1 Kineococcus indalonis | reverse complement strand
CGCCCGCGCCCGGCGGGCGAGCCGTCGGCGCCGGCGGCCAGCGCCTCGGCCCAGCGCACCAGGCCCAGCAGCGCCTGGTCGGGGTCGGCGGTGCGGCCCAGGGCGCGCACCAGGGAGGTGGTGGCCTCGTCGTCCAGCGGCTCGCCGTCGGCGCCCACGCGCACCACGCCGTCCAGGGCGGCGTCGCGCAGCAGCCGCAGGCCGCGGGCGGGGTCGGTGAACCCCGCCCGGGCCAGCTGCGCGGTGGCGCTGGTGCGGCGCCCGGGCGCGGTGCTCACAGCAGGGGCAGGTAGCGCTGCAGCTCGAACGGGGTGACCTGCGCGCGGTACTCGGCCCACTCGGCGCGCTTGTTGCGCAGGAAGAAGTCGAAGACGCCCTCGCCGAGCGCCTCGGCGACCAGCTCGGAGCGCTCCATGACGGCGATGGCGTGCTCCAGGCTCTGCGGCAGCGGCTCGATGCCCATGGAGCGCCGCTCGGCGTCGGTGAGCGACCACACGTCGTCCTCGGCGCCGTCGGGCAGGTCGTAGCCCTCCTCCACGCCCTTCAGGCCGGCGCTGAGCAGCAGCGCGAAGGCGAGGTAGGGGTTGCAGGAGGAGTCCAGCGCCCGGTACTCCACGCGCACGGACTGCGCCTTGCTGGGCTTGTACATGGGCACGCGCACCAGGGCGGAGCGGTTGTTGTGGCCCCAGCTGACGTAGCTGGGGGCCTCACCGCCGCCCCACAGGCGCTTGTAGGAGTTGACGAACTGGTTGGTCACGGCGGTGATCTCGGCGGCGTGGCGCAGGATGCCGGCGATGAACTGCCGGCCGGTGCGGGAGAGCTGGTACTCCGCGCCGGCCTCGTAGAAGGCGTTGGCGTCGCCGTCGAAGAGGGAGAGGTGGGTGTGCATGCCGGAGCCGGGCTGCCCCTGCAGGGGCTTGGGCATGAAGCTGGCGTACAGCCCCATCTCGCCGGCGACCTCCTTGAGGACCGTGCGGAACGTCATGACGTTGTCCGCGGTGGTCAGGGCGTCGGCGTAGCGCAGGTCGATCTCGTTCTGGCCGGGACCGCCCTCGTGGTGGCTGAACTCCACGGAGATGCCCATGCTCTCCAGCACGGAGATGGCCTCGCGGCGGAAGTCGGTGGTGGTGCCGCCGGGGTGGTTGTCGAAGTAGCCGACGTAGTCCACCGGCTCGGGCACCGCGCCGCGCTCCAGGGGCCCCTTGAAGAGGTAGAACTCGATCTCGGGGTGCGTGTAGAAGGTGTAGCCGTGCTGGGCGGCGCGGTCCAGGGCGCGCTTGAGCACGTTGCGCGGGTCCGAGCGCGCCGGCTGCCCGTCGGGCGTGAGGATGTCGCAGAAGATGCGCGCGGTGCCCTGGTGGTCGTCGGTGGTGCGCCAGGGCAGCACCTGGAAGGTGGACGGCTCGGGCTTGAGGAGCATGTCGGACTCCGACACGCGCGAGAGGCCCTCGATGGCGGAGCCGTCGAAGCCGATGCCCTCCCCGAAGGCGCCCTCGAGCTCGGCCGGCGCGATGGCCACCGACTTCAGCGTCCCGATGACGTCGGTGAACCACAACCGGACGAAGCGGATGTCCCGCTCCTCCAGCGTGCGCAGCACGAACTCCTGCTGGCGGTCCATCGCCACCCTTCCCGTCGTGGTCCGTCGGGCCGCCGGTCGCCGGCGCCCTGGGCGGCCCATCCTCCCCCATGGGCGCCGCGCGGCGCGCGGGTGCCCGGCGGGGCGGCGCGCGGGCGGTGGGCG
>NZ_JAAALM010000680.1 GCF_009906395.1 Kineococcus indalonis | reverse complement strand
CCCGCCGCTGGAGCGCCCCGCTGACCGTGGCGATCCCGGCCCGCCCCACCGGTGCCGACGCCGAGCGCGCCGCGCGCCTGGCCGCCGAGATCGGCGCCAGCGCCGTCGTGGTGTGCGTGGACGCCACCCGCCGCAGCCACGCGGTCGCCGCGCAGCTGCGCGCCCTGGAGAACGCCGGCGTGCCCGCCCGCCGCCTGGCCGTGCACCGCGCCGCCGAGAGCCCGGACCCGCTGGACGTGCTCTCCCTGGACGTCCCCGTCGGCTTCCTGGACGGGCGCCCCGCCACCTCCGGCGCCTGGGCCGGCCTGCTGCTCGACGCCACGTCGGGCGGCGGCGCCGCGCGCTGAGCCCCGTGCCCAGGCGGACGAGCGCCGGGGCGGTGGTGACCCCCACCGCCCCGGCGCAGTGGCCCGCGGTCAACGGCCGGGTGCGCGTGCAGGTCCAGCTGCCCGAGAACCTCGGCGGCGACCTCGTGGACCTGCCCACCCGCGTGGAGGACTCCGGGGAGAACAGCCTCGTGGTGGCCGCCCCCGGCTTCTCCGGCGACCTGCACGTGGTCGCCCCCGGCCTGCCGGTGACCGTCTCGTGGGCCAGCGAGCGCGGGCACGTGCGGCAGGACTTCCTGATCGCCGAGGTCGTGCGGCGCCGCGTCCCCTCCTGGGACCTGGCCCCGTGCGGCGAGATCGCCGTCCAGCAGCGCCGCCGCTACGTGCGGGTGCCGCTGGTCGGCGCCCTGCGCCTGCAGCCGGTGCCCGGCGACCCCGCCGGGCCCGACGGGCAGCAGCCCGGCGCGGCCCCCGAGCCCGTCGTCACCGCCGCGTTCGTCGACCTCAGCGAGGGCGGCGCCTGCGTGCGGGTGCCGCGGGGGAGCTGGGCGCGCCCCGGCCGGCTGGTGCGCGCCGTCTTCGAGCTGGACGGCGGCCCCGTCGACCAGCTCGCCGACGTCGTGCGCAGCTCCCCGGAGCCCTCCGGGGCCGGCGAGCACGAGCACCTCGTCCTCGGCTTCGTCGAGCCCGTCGCGGCCGCAGACCGTCTGCGCCGCCACGTCATGCAGGTGCAGATCCGCAACCGCCGCCGGGAGGAACCGTGACCGCGATCGTGATCGCCGCCAGCCTGCTGCTGGCCGGCCCGTCCATCGTGGCCGCCCTGCAGGGCACCGGCAGCGTGGACACCGCGCTGCTGCACCTGCTGCTGGCCCTGCTGGTCTCCTCGGTGGCCGGGCGCGTCGTGCGCGCCCTGGTGCAGCGCTACCAGGAGGAGGCCGCGGCCACCGCCGCGCGGGTGGAGGCCGAGGCGGAGGCCGAGCTCCGCGGCCGCCGCCGCGACGACCTCTGAGCCCCCGCCCGGGCGCGCCCCGCGCCGCCCGGGCGCCCCGGCACCGCGACGCCCGTCCCCGCCCGGGGGCGGGCGTCGCGGCGTCGCGGGCCGCCCGCCCCCGGGCGCGGCGCGACCCGCGCGAAGATGTGACGCCGAGAGAGGGGACGGCGACGGATCGTCACCTATGCTGAGGTCATGCTCGTCCTGACGCGCAAGGCCGGAGAGTCTCTCGTCATCGGCGACGAGGTCGTCGTGCGCGTCCTGGAGGTCCGCGGGGACGTGGTCCGCGTGGGCATCGAGGCGCCACGGGACGTGCAGGTGCACCGCCAGGAGGTCTACGAGGCCGTGCGCGACGCCAACGTGGCCGCGGCCTCCGCCAGCGAGGAGGCCGTCAGCGCGCTGCAGGACCTGGTGCGCCGCTCCGGCTCCTGAGCCC
>NZ_JAAALM010000067.1 GCF_009906395.1 Kineococcus indalonis | reverse complement strand
GGGATCCGCGGGGCTCAGAAGGGCCAGGCGAAGCGCGCGAACGGGTCCACGGCCACGGCCAGGGACAGCAGGGTCAGGTACGTGATGGAGCCGTGGAAGACGCCCATGGGGCTGATGCGCTTGAGCTGCTCGACGGTGCCGGCGTCGCGGCCGCCGGTCTCGCGCTCGAAGCGGCGGGCGCGCCCGTGCAGGCGCAGGGTCTGCGCGAGGAAGCCGGCGCCGAGGACCAGGGCGGCCACGCCGTAGACCGGTCCGGCGCCGCCCACGGGCACCAGCAGCAGCGAGCACAGCACCATCGCCACGGTGTAGGCGACGATCTGGCGGGAGACCGTGGTGGGCCTGGCCACCACGGGCAGCATCGGCACCCCGGCGTTGGCGTAGTCCTCGCGGTAGCGCACCGACAGGGGCCAGTAGTGCGGCGGCGTCCACAGGAAGATCACGCCGAAGAGGACGAAGGGCGCCCAGTCCAGGCGGCCGGTGACGGCCGTCCAGCCGATGAGCACCTGCATGCAGCCGGCCACCCCGCCCCAGACGATGTTCTGGGAGGTGCGGCGCTTGAGCAGCAGCGTGTAGCCCACGATGTACAGCGCGATGGCCGCCAGGGCCAGGACCGCGGACAGGACGTTGACGAACGCGACGAACAGCGCGACGGAGGCCAGGCCGAGGGCGGCGGCGAACACCAGCGCCTGGCGCGGGCTGACCCGCCCCGTCACCAGCGGCCGGTTCTGGGTGCGCTTCATCAGCGCGTCGATGTCGCGGTCGAAGTAGCAGTTGAGGGTGTTGGCGCACCCGGCGGCGAGGGCGCCGCCCACGAACGTCGCCAGCACCAGGCCCAGCGGCGGCAGGCCGCCGGCCGCGAAGACCATGACGGGGATCGTCGTGATGAGCAGCAGCTCGATGATGCGCGGCTTCGTCAGGGCGAGGTAGGCCGCGGCGCGCGGGAATCGGCTGGGTCCCCGGCGGGCCCGGCGCCGGCGCCCCAGCAGGGGCCGCGAGTGCGCGGAGGCGTCGGAGGGACGCGGATCGACGACAGTCACAGGATCCTCTGGGCGAGGCGGCAGCGGGCACTGGCGATGCTACGCCTCTATTACGTCGTGTCGTTGTCCGGGGCGCGTCGCGGCGCGGACGGCGTCGTGACCGGCCGTGAGCTGCGCCACGCCCGCCTGCGAGTAGGCTCGTCCTGCAGTGATCCACCGGTCCGCCCACCACCGCCCCCGGGCGGGGGTCCTGGCCGGTGGCGCTGACGACGACCGCGGGCGGACCCGGTCCCGTCACCGCCCCCGGGCGGGGCGGTCGGCCGCGCCGGGGACCGGTGACGGCGCCGGGGACGAACGACGCAGACACAGAGCGGACCACGGCCGGTTCACCCACCGCCCCGGCGGCGCTGGACGGTCAGCTGGTTCGCACGGGAGGAGACACGTGAGCCAGCAGAACCTCGAGTGGAGCGACCTGGACCAGAAGGCGGTCGACACCGTCCGCGTCCTGGCCATGGACGCCGTGCAGCGTGCCGGCAACGGGCACCCGGGCACGGCGATGAGCCTGGCCCCGGTCGCCTACACGCTGTTCCAGAAGCTCATGAAGCACGACCCGGCCCACCCCGACTGGACCGGCCGCGACCGCTTCGTCCTGTCGTGCGGGCACTCCAGCCTCACCCTCTACATCCAGCTCTACCTGGCCGGCTACGGCCTGGAGCTGGACGACCTGAAGGCGCTGCGCAAGTGGGGCTCGAAGACCCCGGGGCACCCGGAGCACGGCCACACCGCGGGCGTGGAGATGACGACCGGCCCGCTGGGCCAGGGCATCTCCTCCGCCGTCGGCATGGCGATGGCGGCGCGCCGCGAGCGCGGCCTGTTCGACCCGGACACCGCTCCGGAGCAGAGCCCGTTCGACCACCACGTGTACGTGCTGGCCTCCGACGGCGACATCGAGGAGGGCGTCTCCTCCGAGGCCTCCGCCATCGCCGGGGTCCAGGAGCTGGGCAACCTCGTCGTCATCTACGACGCGAACCACATCTCGATCGAGGACGACACCGCGATCGCCCTGGCCGAGGACACCGGCAAGCGCTACGAGGCGTACGGCTGGCACGTCCAGACCCTGGACTGGACCAACGGCGGCGAGGGTCCGTACACCGAGGACGTCCAGGGCCTGTGGGACGCGCTGCAGGCGGCGAAGGCCGAGACCGGCAAGCCGTCGATCATCGTGCTGCGCACCACGATCGCCTACCCGGCGCCCACCCTGCAGAACACCGGCAAGTCGCACGGCTCCGCGCTCGGCGAGGCGGAGGTGCGGGCCACCAAGGAGGTCCTGGGCTTCGACCCGGAGCAGACCTTCGAGGTGCCCGAGGAGGTCCTGGCGCACACCCGCGCCGCGCGCGAGCGCGGCAAGGCGCTGCGCGCCGAGTGGGACGGGGCCTTCGAGGCGTGGCGCGCGGGCGCCGGCGAGCGCGCCGAGCTGTTCGAGCGGATGAGCACCCGCACCCTGCCCGCCGGCTGGGAGCAGGCGCTGCCGGTCTTCGAGCCCGGGAAGTCGATCGCCTCGCGCAAGGCCTCCGGCGAGGTGCTCAACGCGCTGGCCGGCACCCTGCCGGAGCTGTGGGGCGGTTCGGCCGACCTGGCCGAGTCGAACCTGACGAGCATGAAGGGCGAGCCGTCCTTCCTGCCGCCGAGCCGCACGACGAAGACGTGGGACGGCAACCCCTACGGGCGCACCCTGCACTTCGGCATCCGCGAGCACGCGATGGGCTCGATCCTCAACGGCATCGCGCTGCACGGCGGCACCCGCCCCTACGGCGGGACCTTCCTGGTGTTCAGCGACTACATGCGCCCCGCGGTGCGCCTGGCGGCCATCATGAAGCTGCCGGTCACCTACGTGTGGACGCACGACTCCATCGGCCTGGGCGAGGACGGCCCGACCCACCAGCCGATCGAGCACCTGTCCTCGCTGCGCGCCATCCCCGGCCTGGACGTCGTCCGCCCGGCGGACGCCAACGAGACCGCGTGGGCCTGGAAGACGATCCTGGAGAACACCGACCGCCCCGCCGGCCTGGCGCTGTCGCGCCAGAACCTGCCGACCTTCGACCGCTCCCAGGAGGGCTGGGGCGCGGCCGAGGGCGTGGCCAAGGGCGCGTACGTGCTCGTGGAGGCCTCCGCCGCCACCCCGCAGGTGATCATCATCGCCACCGGCTCGGAGGTCCAGATCGCCGTGGCCGCCCGCGAGAAGCTCGAGGAGCAGGGCGTGCCGACCCGCGTGGTCTCCATGCCGTGCCGCGAGTGGTTCGACGAGCAGCCCCAGTCGTACCGCGACACCGTGCTGCTGCCGCAGGTCAAGGCGCGCGTGTCGGTCGAGGCCGCCATCGCCCAGGGCTGGCACGACCTGGTCGGCGACGCCGGCCGCACGGTGAGCATCGAGCACTTCGGCGCCTCCGCGGACTACCAGGACCTGTACCGCGAGTTCGGCTTCACGGACGAGGTCGTCGTCACCGCCGCCAAGGAGAGCCTGGCCGGCCTGCAGTGACCGTCCCCCGCGGGGCCGCCGGAGGGCGGCCCCGCGGGGCACCGGCGCCCCCTCCCCGGGCGGGGCGCCAGCAGCGAGGGCGCCGTCCCGGCGCCCCGGAGCGCACGAACGGAACGGAGAACCCCGTGAGCAACAACCTCGAGACCCTGCGCGAGCACGGCGTGTCGGTGTGGCTGGACGACCTGTCGCGCGAGCTGACCGACTCCGGCGAGCTGCAGCGCCTGGTGGGCGCCGGCGTGCTGGGCGTGACGTCCAACCCGACGATCTTCGCCTCGGCGCTGGCCAAGGGCGACCGCTACACCGAGCAGGTCAAGGAGCTGGTGGCCGCCGGCGCCGACACCGAGGAGGCGGTCTTCCAGATCACCACCGAGGACGTGCGCCGCGCCTGCGACGTGCTGCGCCCGGTGTACGACCGCACCGAGGGCCTCGACGGCCGGGTCTCGCTGGAGGTGGACCCGCGCCTGGCCCACGACACCGCCGGCACCGAGGCCTCCGCCCGCCAGCTGTGGGGCGCGGTGGACCGCCCGAACCTCTACATCAAGATCCCCGCGACGGTGGAGGGCCTGGCCGCCATCACCACCGCCATCAGCGAGGGCATCAGCGTCAACGTCACGCTGATCTTCTCCCTGGACCGCTACCGCGCCGTCATGCAGGCCTTCCTGACCGGCCTGGAGCAGGCCCGCGAGAAGGGCCTGGACCTGTCCGGGATCCAGTCCGTGGCGTCCTTCTTCGTCTCCCGCGTGGACAGCGAGGTCGACAAGCGCCTCGACGCGATCGGCACCGAGGAGGCGAAGGCGCTGCGCAGCAAGGCCGGCCTGGCCAACGCCCGCCTGGCCTACCAGGCGTACGAGGAGGTCTTCGGCACCCCGCGCTGGCAGGTGCTCAAGGAGGCCGGCGCCAAGGCGCAGCGGCCGCTGTGGGCCTCCACCGGCGTGAAGGACCCGAACCTGCCGGACACCCTGTACGTCACCGAGCTGGTCGCGCCGAACACCGTCAACACGATGCCCGGCAAGACCCTGGACGCCACGATCGACCACGCCGAGGTCACCGGCGACACGATCCGCGGCTCCTACGGCGAGTCGCAGGCCGTCCTGGACGACCTGGAGCGCCTGGGCGTGTCCTACACCGAGGTGGTGGACCTGCTGGAGCGCGAGGGCGTGGACAAGTTCGAGAAGAGCTGGGGCGAGCTGCTGCAGACGGTCACCGACGAGCTCGAGCGCGTGAAGACCCAGGCTGAGGCCAAGTGAGCCCCACCCCGGCGGGGCACAACCCGCTGCGCGACCCCCGCGACCGGCGCCTGCCGCGGATCGCGGGGCCGTGCGGTCTCGTGATGTTCGGCGTCACGGGGGACCTCGCCCGCAAGAAGCTCATGCCGGCGATCTACGACCTGGCCAACCGCGGCCTGCTGCCGCCGGGCTTCGCCCTGACGGGCTTCGCCCGCCGCGACTGGGCCGACCAGGACTTCGGCAAGATCGTCTACGACTCGGTGCGCCAGCACGCCCGCACGCCCTTCCGCGAGTCGGTGTGGGCGCAGCTGGCCGAGGGCTTCCGCTTCGTGCCCGGCGAGTTCGACGACGACGAGGCCTTCGACCAGCTGGCCGCCACGGTCGCCGACCTGGACCGCGTGCGCGGCACCGGCGGCAACCACGCGTTCTACATGTCGATCCCGCCGCGCTTCTTCCCCGTGGTCGCCAAGCAGCTGGCCCGCAGCGGCCTGTCCGCGCAGCACGGCGACCAGTGGCGCCGGGTGGTCATCGAGAAGCCGTTCGGCCACGACCTGAGGTCCGCGCGCGAGCTGAACACCGTCGTCGAGGACGTCTTCCCCGCCGACTCGGTGTTCCGAATCGACCACTACCTGGGCAAGGAGACCGTCCAGAACCTGCTGGCGGTGCGCTTCGCCAACCAGATGTTCGAGCCGCTGTGGAACGCCAACCACGTCGACCACGTGCAGATCACGATGGCCGAGGACATCGGCATCGGCGGGCGCGCCGGCTACTACGACGGCATCGGCGCGGCGCGCGACGTCATCCAGAACCACCTGCTGCAGCTGCTGGCGCTGACGGCGATGGAGGAGCCGGTCTCCTTCGACGCCGCGGACCTGCGCGCGGAGAAGGCGAAGGTCCTCTCCGCGGTGCGCCTGCCCAAGGACCTGTCGAGGTCCACCGCGCGCGGGCAGTACGCGGCGGGCTGGCAGGGCTCCGAGCACGTCAAGGGGTACCTGGACGAGGAGGGCATCCCGCAGGACTCCACCACCGAGACGTTCGCCGCGATCGAGCTGGAGATCGACACCCGCCGCTGGGCGGGCGTGCCGTTCTACCTGCGCGCCGGCAAGCGGCTGGGCCGGCGGGTCACGGAGATCGCGGTGGTCTTCAAGCGGGCCCCGCACCTGCCCTTCGAGCGCACCGCCACCGAGGAGCTGGGGCAGAACGCCCTGGTGATCCGGGTGCAGCCCGACGAGGGCGTGACGCTGCGCTTCGGCTCGAAGGTCCCGGGCACCGCGATGGAGGTGCGCGACGTGACGATGGACTTCGGCTACGGCCACGCCTTCACCGAGTCCAGCCCCGAGGCCTACGAGCGGCTCATCCTGGACGTGCTGCTGGGCGACCCGCCGCTGTTCCCCCGGCACGAGGAGGTCGAGCTGTCCTGGAAGATCCTGGACCCGATCACCGAGTTCTGGGCGCGCAACGGCAAGCCCGAGCCGTACGCCTCCGGCACGTGGGGCCCGGCGTCGGCGAACGCGATGCTCGAGCGGACCGGCCGCGCCTGGCGGCGGCCGTGAGCCGCCGCGCCCGGGGCGCGGCCCCCACGACCGGACAGCACCTCGACGGGGAGCGGACGAAGTGATCATCGACCTGCCCAGCACGTCCACCAGCGCCATCAACAAGGCCCTGGTCGACCTGCGCGACTCCGGGGGCGCCGTCGCGCTCGGCCGCGTGCTCACGCTCGTCGTCGTCACCGACGACGCGCACGCCGAGGACGCCATCGCTGCGGCCAACGAGGCCAGCCGCGAGCACCCGTGCCGGGTGCTCGTGCTGGCCCGCGGCAACAAGCGCGGCGCGGCGCGCCTGGACGCGCAGATCCGCGTCGGCGGCGACGCCGGCGCCAGCGAGGTCGTCGTGCTGCGCGCGTACGGCCCCCTGGTGGAGCACGGGGAGACCACCGTCGTCTCGCTGCTGCTGCCGGACGCGCCGATCGTGGCGTGGTGGCCGGGGGCGGCCCCGGAGGACGTGGGCGCCGACCCCATCGGGCGGATCGCCCAGCGCCGCATCACCGACTCCGCCGAGTCCCGCGACCCGCGCAAGGCCCTGGAGCAGCGACGGGGCAGCTACCGCGCCGGCGACACCGACCTGGCGTGGACGCGGCTGACGAACTGGCGGGCCCTGCTGGCGGCGGCGCTGGACCAGCCGCCGTTCGAGCCGGTCAGCACCATCACCGTGGCCGGTGCGCCCGACAGCCCCAGCACGGAGCTGCTCGCCGCGTGGCTGACGGCCAAGCTCAAGGCGCCCGTGGTGCGCGTGCGCACCAAGAAGGGCACCGGGGTGCACAGCGTGCGCCTGGAGCGGCGCTCGGGCGCCGTGGAGCTGATCCGCCCGGACCAGAACGTGGCGACCCTGACGCAGCCGGGGCAGCCGGACCGGCGCATGGCGCTGGCCCGCCGCCCCGTCAAGGACTGCCTGACGGAGGAGCTGCGCCGGCTGGACCCGGACGAGGTCTACGGCGAGGTGCTGGCCGACGGTCTGCCCAAGGTGGGCACGAAGACCCTGACGGAGCGCGACGCGCAGCGGCAGGGCCGGCTGTCCCCGCCCGGGCAGGCCGCGCGCCAGCAGGCCGCGGCGGAGGCGAAGTCCGCCCGGGTCTCCCGCGCCATGAAGCGGGCCACCCCCGGTGAGCCCACCCAGCGCGTCGGCGGCACCGCGGACCCGAACGTCGAGCACTCCGAGAACGCCTCCGAGCGCGGCACCTCCCCGGCGGAGAAGGTCGCGGCCGTGAAGCGCACCGCCGCGACGGGCCGCCGCGCGGCCTCCTCGAGCAGCGCTGCGGCGACGACGCCGGGGAGTTCCGCCCCGGCCGGTGCGGCGGCGGGGAAGACCGCCGCGAAGAAGACCGCGGCCAAGCGGACCACCGCGAAGAAGGCGGCACCCGCGGCGGGCGGGTCCACCGGCCGCACGGCCACGCGCACCGCCAAGAAGGCCGGCGCGTGAGCGGCGGCGAGCCCCTGGTCGTCGTCCACCCCTCCCCGGAGGTGCTGGCGCACGCGGCGGCGGGCCGGCTGCTCGCCGCCCTCGCCGACGCCCAGGCCCGGCGCGGGGTGGCGCACGTGTCGCTGACCGGCGGCACGATCGGCGGCAAGGCGCTGGAGGCGGTCGCCGCCTCCCCCGCCCGCGACGCCGTGGACTGGCGGCGCGTGCACCTGTGGTGGAGCGACGAGCGGTTCCTGCCCGCCGGGCACCCGGACCGCAACGCCACCCAGGCCCGCGCGGCGCTGCTGGACGCGCTGGACCTGGACCCGGCGACGGTGCACGAGCCGCCGGCCTCCGACGGCCCGGACGGCGACGACCCGGACGCCGCGGCCGCCCGCTACGCCGCGGAGCTGGCCGCCGCGGCCGGCGGTGCGGAGGTCCCCGCCTTCGACGTGCTGCTGCTGGGCATGGGCCCGGACGGGCACGTGGCCTCGCTGTTCCCGCACCACCCGGGGCTGGCGCGCGACGAGTCCAGCGTGATCGGGGTGCGCGAGTCGCCCAAGCCGCCGCCGGTGCGGCTGTCCTTCACCTTCGGTGCGCTGGCGCGCGCCCGTCAGGTGTGGGTGGTCGCCGCCGGGGCGGAGAAGGCCGCTGCGGTGGCGCGCGGCGTGGGCGGCGACGAGGTGACCTCCACGCCGGCGGCCGGGGTGCGCGGCACCGAGGCGACGCTGTGGCTGGTGGACGCCGCGGCCGCCGAGGAGCTGCCCCGCTGAGGCGCTCCCCCGCGGCACGAGGAAGGCCCCCGACCTGAGCAGGTCGGGGGCCTTCCTCGTGCCCGTACCGCGGGGCGGCGGGGGCGCGGTGGGTCAGCGGATGAGCCCGCGGGCGCGCAGGCCCTCCAGCGCCTCGTTGAGGATGGCCTCGCCGTCGGCGTCGCTGCGCCGCTCCTTCACGTAGGCCAGGTGCGTCTTGTAGGGCTCGTTGCGCGGCGGCGCGGGCGGGTTGGCCCTGTCGGTGCCCGCGGGGAAGCCGCAGCGCGGGCAGTCCCAGGTCTCGGGGGGTTCGACACCCGACTCCTCGGCGAAGCTGGGGCGCGTCTCGTGCCCGTTGGCGCACCAGTAGGAGATGCGGACGCGGGGCGCGGTGTCGCCGCGCTCCGCCTCACCCATCGGTCCGGCGCCGACCCTGCTGCCCCGGATGGCGTTGCCACCTGCCACGTTGAACTTCTCCCCTCGTCCGCTGCCGCGGGTGTAGTGCCGGGTTGCTCAGAACTCGTCGGTGAAGCGCTGCAGGAGGCCGAGCAGCACGATGCACACGAACCAGACCAGCGCGATCCCGACCGTGAAGCGGTTGAGGTTGCGCTCGGCCATGCTCGACCCCGACAGGCTCGTGGTGACGCCGCCGCCGAACATGTCCGACAGGCCACCGCCCTTGCCCTTGTGCAGGAGGATCAGCAGCGTCAGGAAGAGGCTGGACAGCGCCAGCAGCACCTGCAGCACGATGCGGAGGACGGTCACGCGGATCCTTCGTCTCGGGCCGGTCCGCAGCGCGGGCCGGCCGGGTCGGGGCTGGTCCAGGGTAGGCCATCGGCGGGCCCGGGCGGGCGCACCGCCCGCACCCGCCGTGTCCTCAGGCGGGGTGGTCGCGGTAGCGCACGATGGACGCGAAGTCGCCCGCGTCCGTGCTCGCCCCGCCCACCAGGGCGCCGTCCACGTCGGGCTGGCGCATGATCGAGGCGATGTTCGCGGGCTTGACGCTGCCGCCGTACAGGACGCGCACGGCCTGGGCGGTGGCGGCGTCGAACTGCCCGGCCACCGCCGCGCGCAGCGCCTCGCAGACCTCCTGGGCGTCCTCGGGGCTGGCGACCTCGCCCGTGCCGATGGCCCACACCGGCTCGTAGGCCAGCACCATCGAGGCCACCTGCGCCGCTTCCAGGCCCTCCAGCGCCGCGGTGACCTGCCCGACGGTGAAGGCCACGTGCTCCCCCGCCCGGCGCACGTCCAGCGCCTCGCCCACGCACACGATCGGGGTCAGCCCGTGGGCCAGGGCCTGGCGGGTCTTGGCGCGCACGGCGGCGTCGTCCTCACCGTGGTGCTGCCGGCGCTCGGAGTGGCCCACCGCGACGTAGGTGACGCCCAGCTTGGCCAGCTGCGCGGCGGAGACCTCACCGGTGTAGGCGCCGGGCTCGTGGGCGGAGACGTCCTGCGCGCCGAGCTTGAAGGAGAGCTTGTCGCCCTCGATGAGGGTCTGCACGGTGCGCAGCGAGGTGTGCGAGGGCAGCACGGCGACCTCGACGGCCGAGTGGTCGTGCCGGGCGTCCTTGAGGGTCCAGTCCAGCTTCTGCACCAGCAGGGTGCCCTGCTGGTGGTCCAGGACCATCTTCCAGTTGCCGGCGATGAGCGGGGTGCGGGCCACGGCGGGTCCTCCTCCTGGGTCGGGGTCGGTCGGCGTCAGTCGAGCACGTCGAGGCCGGGCAGCTGCTTGCCCTCGAGGTACTCCAGGCTGGCCCCACCGCCGGTGGAGATGTGCCCGAACTGCTCGTCGGCGAAGCCGAGGGTGCGCACCGCCGCGGCGGAGTCGCCGCCGCCGACGACGCTGAAGGCCCGCGAGTCCACCAGGGCCTGCGCCACGGCGCGGGTGCCGTGCGCGTACGGCTCCATCTCGAACACGCCCATCGGCCCGTTCCAGAAGACGGTGCGCGCGTCGGCGAGCGCGGCGGCGAAGGCGGCGCCGGAGTCCGGGCCGATGTCCAGGCCCAGGCGGTCGGCGGGGATCGCGTCGGCGGGCACCACGGAGTGCTCGGCGTCGGCGGCGAACGCGGTGGCCGCCACGACGTCGGTGGGCAGGACCACCTCCACGCCCTTCTCGGCGGCGGTGCGCACGTAGGCGCGCACCGTCTCCAGCTGGTCCTCCTCCAGCAGGGACTTGCCGACCTCGTGCCCGGCGGCCTTGAGGAAGGTGAAGACCATGCCGCCGCCGACCAGGAGGCGGTCGCCGGGGGTCAGCAGCGAGCCGAGCAGGTTGTCGATGACGCCGAGCTTGTCGGAGACCTTCGAGCCGCCCAGGACCACGGCGTAGGGGCGCTCGGGCGAGCTCGTCAGCCGGCGCAGCACCTCCACCTCGGTGGCGACCAGACCGCCGGCGGCGTGCGGCAGGCGGGTGGCGACGTCGTAGACGCTGGCGTGCTCGCGGTGCACCGCGCCGAAGCCGTCGGAGACGAACGCGTCGGCCAGGGCGGCCAGGGAGTCGGCGAAGGCGCCGCGCTCGGCGGCGTCCTTGCTGGTCTCGGCGGCGTTGAAGCGCACGTTCTCCAGCAGCACCAGGGAGCCGTCGGTGAGCGCCTCGACGGCGGCGGTGGCCGGCCCGCCCACGGTGACCGGGCAGAAGGAGACGTCCACGCCGTCCAGCAGCTCCGCCAGGCGGGCGTGCACGGGGGCCAGGGAGTACTTCTCCTCCGGGGCGCCCGCGGGGCGGCCCAGGTGGGCGGTGACGACGACCCGGGCGCCGGCGTCCAGCAGGCGGCGCAGGGTGGGCACCGAGGCGCGCACGCGGCCGTCGTCGGTGATGCGCGGGGCGCCGCCGGATCGGTCCAGGGGCACGTTGAGGTCGCTGCGCACGAGCACCCGCTTGCCGCGCAGGCCGCCGAGCTCGCGCTCGAGGTCGTCGATCGTCTTCACGGTTCCTCCGGTGGTGGGGCCGGCTGCGGGGCAAGCGGGTGCTCGTGCGCAGCGACCTCAACGTGCCCCTGGACCGATC
>NZ_JAAALM010000679.1 GCF_009906395.1 Kineococcus indalonis | reverse complement strand
GAGCGGTGCTGGACGTCACCGTCCCACTGTGCGGCACGCGGGCGGGCGGCGCCGGTCCGGTGCGCGCGGGCCCCGCGCACGTCGTGTGCAGCGGGTGTGCAGCGCTCGTGGACGGCCCCTGCCGGCGGGCCCGCGCGGGTGGCGCGGGCCCGCCGGGGCCCGGCTCAGCGGGAGGCGCGCTCCAGCGCGGCGAGCTCCTCGTCGGTGAGGTCCAGGTCCAGGGCGGCCAGCAGCGGGCCGACCTGCTCCACGGTGCGGGCGCTGGCGATGGGGGCCACCACGGTGGGCTGCGCCTTGAGCCAGGACAGCGCGACGGTGGCGACCTCGGCGCCGCGGGCGGTGGCGACCTCGTCCAGGGCGCTGAGCACGCGCTGGCCGCGGGGGGTGTCCAGGTGCGCGGAGGCCTTGGCGCTGCGGGCGCTGTCGGCGCTCTGGCCGGGGCGGTACTTGCCGGAGAGGAACCCGGAGGCCAGCGCGAAGTAGGGCACCATCGCCAGGCCGTTGGCGGCCACGACGTCGGCGGGGCCGGACTCGTACTCCTCGCGGCGCACGAGGTTGTACTCGTTCTGCAGGGCGACGTAGGCGGCGAGGCCCTCGCGGCGGGAGGTCTCCAGGGACTGCTGCAGGCGCGGGCCGGTGAAGTTGGAGGCGCCGATCGCGCGGACCTTGCCGGCGGTGACGAGCTCGTCGAAGGCGGCCAGGGTCTCCTCCACGGGCGTGCCCTCGTCGTCGGCGTGCGCCCAGTACAGGTCCACGCGGTCGGTGCCGAGGCGCTGCAGGGAGGCGTCGAGGGCCTTGCGGATGGTCGCGGCGCCCAGGCCCTCCAGGCCGGGGGCCTTGCCGACCTTGGTGGCGAGCACGACCGCGTCGCGCTTGCCGGACTTCGCGAACCAGCGGCCCAGGATCGTCTCGGAGATGCCGGCGCCGCCCTCGCTCCAGGCGGAGTAGACGTCGGCGGTGTCGATGAAGTCGCCGCCGCCGTCGACGAAGGCGTCGAGGACGCGGTGCGACTCCGCCTCGTCGGAGGTCCAGCCGAAGGTGTTCCCGCCCAGGCTCAGGGGGCGCACGTCGAGGTCGGAGGTGCCGATGCGGGTCATGCGCCCAGCACAGCACCGCTCGGCGGCGGGCGCGCGCGGAGCCACCCGTTCGGTGCACCGCGGGCAGGCAGTGCACTTGACGCCCACTTTGCACGGGGTGCAAATTTAAGGGGTGCCCACCCCGCCTCCCCTCGCACCGCTGCGCGAGCGCCGCCGCGCCGAGACGACCGCCGCCGTCGCCCGCGCCGCGCTCGAGCTGGCCTGCGAGCGCCCCTGGGCCGGGGTGACCGTCGACGACGTCGCCGCGCGCTCGGGCGTCTCGCGGCGCACGTTCTTCAACTACTTCCCCTCCAAGGACGAGGCGCTGCTGCACTTCGCCCCCGCCTGGGACGCCGACCTGCTCGCCGCGTTCCGCGAGGGCGGCGGCCCGGCCCTGGACGCGCTGGAGGAGCTGCTGGTCACCCACACCGAGCGCGCCCACGGCCACCGCGAGGACGCCCGGCGCTTCTTCGCCGTCGTGCACGACAACCCCGAGCTGCTGCCGGTGCTGCTGGGCCGCATCGCCGCCGTCGAGGAGGAGCTGGCCGCCGCCGTGCGCCGGCGCGAACCCGGCGCCGACGAGCTGCGCGCCCGCGTGCTGGCCTCCTGCGCCGCCTCCGTCTCGCGGGTGTCGGCCCGCTGCTGGATGGACGACCCGGACGCCGACCCCGTCGCCAC
>NZ_JAAALM010000678.1 GCF_009906395.1 Kineococcus indalonis | reverse complement strand
GGGCCAGGCCCACCTCGCGGGGCAGCACGACGGTGCCCGGCCCGGAGACGGCCAGCAGCCCGTGCGCGAGCAGCCAGTCCACCGGCCCGCCGGCGGTGGCGGTGCGCACCTGCCGGTCGGCGCGCTCCACCGACCCCGTGGGCGGCCCCCACGCCAGGCGGTCCAGCAGGGTGCGCACGCCCTCGGGGGCGCCGGCCAGCAGCGCCTCGACCGTGGCCGCGTCGCCCAGGTGAGCAGCCAGGCGCGGCAGCGCCACCTCCGGGTCGTGGCTGACGGGCAGCCGCAGGTCCTCCAGCAGGTCGGCCAGCCGCTGCGGGGAACGCCGGCCCAGCGCCTCGGCCAGCGGCGGGCCCAGGCCGGCGGGGTGCGGGCCGAGCAGGTCGCGGGCGGCGTGCACCAGGTGCAGGCGGCGGTCCGGGCCCCACACCAGCGCCCGGGTGCGCAGCCCGGCCAGCACGTCGTTCGCGCGCGCCCCCCACGCCCTGGAGGCGGCGGTGGCGCTGGTGGGCTCGGGCAGCACGGCCAGCACCTCGGCCACCTGCAGGGCAGGGGTGTCCAGGGCGTCCAGGGCCCGCTGCACGCTGGCGCGGGTGGTGGCGCGGGTGGCCAGGGCCGTGGTGGTCGTCGGCAGCGGGGTGGCCAGGTCCGGGCGCGCGGTGAACAGCGCCTCCAGCTCGGCGTCGTCGCGCGCGCGCAGGTCCTCCGCCAGCGTGCGGGCGGTGCTGCGGGTGGCCGGGGGCATCCGGGGGAGTCTAGGCGCGGGCACCGCCCCCCGCCTCAGCGCGCGGGCAGCTCCAGCGGCAGGCCGAAGTGCGTGAACAGGCGGGTGTCCAGGAACGAGGTGAGGCGGTGGATGCGCCCCCCGCGCACCTCGGGGACCTGGAAGGCGAAGGCCGTCAGCGCGCCAGCGGGACCGCCGGGCTTGTACTGCGCGAAGGCGGTGACGCCGTTGAGGGGCACGGGCACCAGCTGCGAGCCGCGGCAGCGGTGGCCGGGGCCGACCATCCAGCGCACCACGTCGTGCGGGCCGGCCAGCCACAGCTCGAACGGCGGCATGTTCTGGGTGACGTCCTCGGCCAGCAGGGCGACGAAGGCGTCCATGTCGTAGGACTCGAAGGCGCGCACGTAGCGCTCCAGCAGGTCGCGGTGCTCGTCGTCGAGCGCGGTGCCGCGCGCGCCGGTGGCGGCGTCGAGGTCGACGTCGGGGCGCGAGGAGATCGTGGCCCGGGCGCGCTGCAGGGCGCTGTTGACCGAGACCGTGGAGGTCTCCAGCAGCCCGGCGACCTCCTCGGCGCGCCAGCGCAGCACGTCGCGCAGGATGAGCACCGCCCGCTGGCGCGGCGGCAGGTGCTGCAGGGCGGCGACGAACGCCAGCCGGATCGACTCGCGCGCCACGGCGACGTCGGCGGGGTCGCCGCCCTCGGGCAGCACGCGGGTGTCGACCATCGGCTCCAGCCAGGTGTCCTCCGGCTGCCGCGCGGCCAGCGAGGCCTCCACCGGCTCCCACGCCGCGGCGGACAGGTCCATGGGCCGCGCGCGGCGCCCGCGCGTCTCGATCATCGTCAGGCACACGTTGGTGGCGATGCGGTACAGCCACGAGCGCAGCGACGAGCGGCCCTCGAAGCCGCCCGCGCCCCGCCACGCGCGCAGCATCGTCTCCTGCACGGCGTCCTCGGCGTCGAAGGCGGAACCGAGCATGCGGTAGCAGTAGCCGGTCAGCTCGCGGCGGTGGGCGGCGCGCGGGGCGGCCTGCGGCTGCTGAA
>NZ_JAAALM010000677.1 GCF_009906395.1 Kineococcus indalonis | reverse complement strand
GCGCACGGGTGCCGCCGGGGGCACCCGTGCGCGCCGGGCCCGGACGGGCCCGCGCGGGAGGGGTGCGGGGAGGGGTGCTGCGTCAGCGGGGACAGGCGGCGCTGGCCAGCCGGGCCAGGTCCACGTGCAGGCGGCGGACGAGGTCGGTGGAGGCGGTGCGGCGACCCGCGGTGTCCACACGTCCTCCGTCGTCCAGGTGCCGGCGCCGACCGGGGGTGCTCGCTGCGGGAGCACGGGGCGCGCGCCGCAGCCCCTCCCGGTGGCCGGGGCAGTCAACTCCACGGCCGGGACGGTGTCAATCGACCCCTGCTGGGCGCGGTGCGCCGCCGCGCTCCGCGCGCAGCGCCGGGACGGCCAGCAGCGCGGCCAGCGCCAGCAGCCCCGCGCAGCCCAGCGCGAGGCGGGAGAACACCGCCTGCAGCGTCCCGTGCACCTGCGGGTTCACCACCCCCGCCCAGCCCCCGCAGCGAGCGGACCGGCACGACCGTCCAGGCGTCCCCGGCGGTCGCGGACACCAGCGCCGCGGCCGTGGACAGCACCAGGCGGGCGGTGCACGGGTCGGCGCCCCTCAGGGCCGCAGCGGGACGTGCGCGCCGGGGACCGGGACCCTCACCGCGCCCCCGGCTGCCCGGCGGGTCCCGCCGCCGGCAGACCGGCCGCCTTCCAGGCGGGGAACCCGCCCTCGACGTGCACGACGTCGGTGAAACCCGCCGCGAGCAGCTCGGCGGCCACCGGGCCGGAACCGGCGGGCGAGCCGCACACGACGACGATCGGCTGGTCCTCGGAGGTCACCTGCGGCAGCGCGGTGCTCGTGCCGAGCGCGAAGCGCTGCGCCACCTCGGTCTTGCCCACCACGAGCGCGCCGGGCAGCTCGCCGGCCGCGGCGCGCCCGGCGTCGCTGCGGACGTCCACGAGCAGGGCGCCGGCGGCCACGGCGCGCCCGGCGCTCGCCGCGTCCACCAGCGGCGCCTGCGCCGGGTCCTGCTCCGGGGCGTGCGCCGGGGTCTGGTCGGGGTCCTGGGTCACGGTGCCCTCCTCAGGCGTCGATCAGGTCGGGGGCCGGCCGCGGCGCGGCCGGGGTGCGGGCCGCGTGCCAGGCGCCGGCCAGCAGCTCGTAGGAGCGCAGCCGGTCCTGCGCCCGGTGCGTGGCGGTGGTGACGAGGAGCTCCTCGGCGCCGGTCACCCGCTGCAGCGCGTCGAGCCGCTCCACGACGGTGGCCGGGGAGCCCACGACGTGGGCCTCGAGGCGGTCGGCCACCAGCGCGCGGTCCTCGGCGCTCCAGGGGAAGGCCGCCACCTCCGCCGGGGAGGGCACCGGCACCGCGCCGCGGCCGCGCCGGATGCTCAGCACCCACTGCCCGTACGGGCGGGCCAGCTCCGCGGCGCGCTCGTCGCTCTCGGCGACCACCACGTCGGCCGACACCGCCACCCGCGGCGCCTGCAGGACGCCGGGGCGGAACGCCGAGCGGTAGGCCTCCACGGTCTCCAGCACGGCCGAGGGGGCGACGTGGTAGTTCGCCACCAGGGGCAGGCCGAGCTCGCCGGCCACCCGCGCGGACTCGCCGCCGCTGGAGGCCAGCACGTGCACCCGCACCGGCGCCCCGTCCAGCAGCGCGCTGCCGTGGCGGCGCCCGTCGGCGTCGACGTGCCCGCCGGCGAGCAGGTCCAGCGCCAGGCGCAGATCGCGCTCCAGCGGCGGGGCGTCGGCGCGGTGCACGCCCAGCACCCGGGCCGCGGCGCGCAGGTGCTCGGCCACCGCGGGGT
>NZ_JAAALM010000676.1 GCF_009906395.1 Kineococcus indalonis | reverse complement strand
GACCCCGAGGACGCGGTGGTGCTGTGCCTGGTCGGCGCCGGCCCGCGCGCCCTGGGCGTGCTGGACCGCCTCGGCGCGCACGCCGCCGGGCTCGACCGGCCCCTGCTCGTGCACCTGGTGGACCCGTACCCGCCCGGGGCGGGGCGCGTGTGGCGCCCCGGCCAGCACCACCTGCTGTGGGCGAACTCGCGCGCCGCCGACGTCACCGTGCTGCCCGACGCCACCTCCACGCTCACCGCGCCCGTGCGCACCGGCCCGGCGCTGCACGCGTGGGTGCACGAGCACCGCGAGGAGCTGGTGGCCGAGCTGGTGGCCGCCGGCGAGGACGGCCCGGCCGCGGAGGCGCGCGCGCTGCAGCCGGGCAGCTTCCCCTCCCGGGCGCTGACCGGCCGCTACCTGGCGGCGGCCTGGCGGCACGTGCTGGCCGGCCTGCCCGCGCACGTGCGGGTGCGCGCGCACGCCGACCGCGTGGTGGACCTGACCGACGAGCGCGCCGGGGAGCCGGCCGGCGCCCGCCAGCGGGTGCACCTGGCCGGCGGCGCGGTCCTGGACGTGGACGCGGTGCTGCTGGCCCAGGGCCACCCCGACGTGCGGCCCGGTCCGCGCGAGCTCGAGCTGGCCGCCTTCGCCGAGCGGCACGGGCTGGGCTACGTCGCCCCCGCCTACACCGGCGACCTGGGCCTGGAGGACGACCGGGTGGCGGTGCGCCCCGGCGAGGACGTCCTCGTCGCCGGGATGGGCCTGGCGTTCGTGGACCTGCTGGTGCTGCTCACCGAGGGCCGCGGCGGCCGCTACGAGCAGGGCCCCGGCGGGGAGCTGGTCTACCTGCCCAGCGGTGCCGAGCCCGTCCTGCACGTCGGCTCCCGACGCGGCGTGCCGTACCGCTCGAAGATCACCTACGAGCTCGCCCGGCGCCCGGCGCTGCCGCGCTTCTGCACCGTGCAGGCCGCGCAGGAGCTGGCCGGGCGGCGCGGCGGGGCGCTGCGGCTGCACGCCGACGTGTGGCCGCTGATCGCCAAGGAGCTCGCCGGGGCCCACTACGGCGAGCTGTTCGCCGGGCACCCCGGGCGCACCCGCCTGGCGGCGGCGGACTTCGACGCCCGGTTCGCGGCCGCCCCCTGGGGGTCGGCGGAGCTGGACGCCCTCGTCGAGGAGGCGGTGCCCGACCCCGCCGACCGCCTGGACCTGGCCCGCCTGGACCGCCCCCTGGCCGGGTGGTCCTCACCCACCGCGCAGGGCGTGCACGAGCGGGTGCGCGCGCACGTGGCCGCCGACGTCGCCCGCCGCGGCGACCCCGCGCACAGCGCCGACGCGGCGGTGTTCAGCGCGCTGCTGTCCTGCTACGGCACGGTCGCGGCGCTGGCCGCGCGAGGCCTGCTCGACGCGCGCTCCACCGCGCTGGAGGTCGACGGCTGGTGGCACGGGTTCTTCAGCTGCGTGGCCTCCGGCCCGCCGCCGCAGCGGCTGCGCCAGCTGCTCGCGCTCGCCGACGCCGGGGTGGTGCGCTTCCTCGGCGGGGACGTGCGGGTGCAGCCCGACGAGGCGGCGCGGGCGTGGACGGCGGTGGGCGGCAACGGCCCGGTGCGCGTCTCGACCCGCGTGCTGATCGACGCCCGGCTGCCCTCCCCCAGCGTGCGCGGGGCGGCGGACCCGCTGCTGCGCCACCTGTGCGCGCGCGGGGAGGCGGGCGAGCGGGAGTTCCGCGACCCCGACGGCCAGGTGTTCAGCGGCGGGCGGCTGGCGGTGGACGAGGACGGCCGGGTGC
>NZ_JAAALM010000675.1 GCF_009906395.1 Kineococcus indalonis | reverse complement strand
GTCGGTACCGTGGCCCCCGTGGTGCCCCCCTCCCGACCGCCCGTGCCCGAGGGCGCCCGCGCCGACGCCGGCGCCGGTGCGCGCGGCGGGTTCGAGGTCCGGCTGGAGAACTTCACCGGGCCCTTCGACCTGCTGCTCGGCCTGATCGCCAAGCACCAGCTCGACGTCACCGAGGTGGCGCTGGCGCGCGTGACCGACGACTTCACCGCGCACCTGCGCGCCGCCTCCGCCGGCGAGGGCGACTGGGACCTGGACGAGGTCAGCGAGTTCCTCGTCGTGGCGGCCACGCTGCTGGACCTGAAGGCCGCGCGCCTGCTGCCCGCCGCGGACGTGGAGGACCCCGAGGACCTCGCCCTGCTGGAGGCGCGCGACCTGCTGTTCGCGCGGCTGCTGCAGTACCGCGCCTACAAGCAGGTCGCCGCCGTCCTGGGCGAGCGCTTCGCGCAGGCCTCGCGCCGGGTGGCGCGCGCGGTGGCCGTCGAACCGCGCTTCGAGAAGCTGCTGCCCGAGCTGGTCCTGACCGTCAGCCCCGAGCAGCTCGCGGCGATCGCCGCGCGCGCGCTGACGCCGCGCCCGGAGCCGGTGGTGGGGCTGGACCACCTGCACGCCAGCGCCGTCAGCGTGCGCGAGCAGGCCGCGCTGCTGGTGGAGCGCCTGCGCCGCAGCGGCAGCCTGACGTTCGCGCAGCTCGCCGAGGACGCCGGCGCCGGGGAGCTGGGCACCCTGGTGGTGGTCGCCCGGTTCCTGGCGGTGCTGGAGCTGTTCCGCGAGCGGCGCGTGCGCCTGGAGCAGCCGGAGGCGCTGGGCACCCTGACGGTGCGCTGGGACGCCGCGGCCGGTGACGGGGCCGCGGGCGCGGCCTCCGTGCTGGCCGGCGTGGACGAGTTCGAGGGCGCGGAGGCCGCGCCGGGGGGAGAGCGGTGAGCGAGGACGTGCGGGACATCGCGCAGCAGCAGGTCCACCTCGTCCTCCGACTCGCCGGTGGCGGCTGGCGGGTGTACTCGCGCCCCGAGCACGCCGACGTCGTCGAGGCGTTCCTGCTGGACGGGCAGACCGCCAAGCTCACCCAGGCCGCGCTGGAGACCCTCGCGATCGTCGCCTACCGCCAGCCGGTCAGCCGCGCGCGCGTCTCGGCCGTGCGCGGGGTGTCCGTGGACGGCGTCATGCGCACCCTGCTGACCCGCGGCCTGGTGACCGAGGCGGGCGTGGAGGCCACCAGCGGCGCCACCCTGTACCGCACCACCGAGGAGTTCCTGCAGCGCGTGGGGCTGGGTTCCCTGGACGAGCTGCCGCCGCTGGCGCCGTTCCTGCCCGAGGACGTCGACCCCGACGACCTGGAGCCGCGCGAGGCGCTCGCCCCCGAGCCCGGCGCGGTGCTCGCGGGCGCCGTGGCCGACCCGGTGGCCACGCGCGCCGACCAGCCCGCCGGGCAGCCCGCCGGTGGTGCCGGCGCCGGGGCGGTCGGCGCCGGTCCCGGGGTGGGGGATGATGGTCCCGTGCGCGCGAGCGCCGCGGACGACGCGGCGCCGGAGGCCACGGCCCCGCCGCAGGCCCCCGCGACGCCCGACGAGCAGCAGGAGGAACCACGATGAGCCCCACCGCGCCCCGAGGCGGCGGCGGCCGCCGCCAGGGCGGTCCCGGCGGCCGGCCCGGCCAGGGCCGCTCCGGCGGCAAGCCGTTCGGCAAGGCCGGCGGCGCGGGGGCGGGCTGGATGTCGTCGGTCATGCGGCGCGCGGCGCCGCGGCGGGCGGGACGGCCGCCGGGCT
>NZ_JAAALM010000674.1 GCF_009906395.1 Kineococcus indalonis | reverse complement strand
CCCCCGCCCTGGCCGGCCCGCGGCGCCGCTCAGGCGGCGGGGCCGGCCAGGGCGGGGGCGGCGCGCAGCCAGGTGTCGACGCGGCGCAGGCTGGCCCGAGCGCCCTGCTCGTCGCGGTTCAGGTGCCCGTGGCGGGTGCCGCGCTCCAGCACGCACGTCACCGGCACCCCGGCGGTCACCAGGCGCGCGGCGAACTCCTCCGCCGAGCCGCGCAGGCCGTCGGCCTCGCTGACCAGCACCAGCGCGGGCGGGAAGCCCTCCAGGGGCGCGGTGCCCGGCGTCACGGCGGCGGGCGCGCCGTCGGGGTCGGCGCCGACGTAGCCGGCGTACATCTCGCGCACCGCCGGCGGCTCCCAGCGCTCCTCCCCCGGCGGCAGGGTGCCCAGCGCCCGCACCGCGGCGGGCGAGGCGGCGGGCGGCACGGCGTGCAGCGTCGGGTACGCCAGCACCACGCCGGCGGGCACCGGCTCGCCGGCCCCCAGCAGCCGCAGCACGGCGCCGGCGACGAGGTTGCCGCCGGCGCTGGCACCGCCGAGGAACGTGCGGGCCGCGCCCACCCCGGCCGCGGCGGCCAGCTCCCGGCCCCAGCGCCACGCGGCGAGCACGTCGTCGGAGGGCACCGGGTAGCGGGTGCCCTCGGCGGCCAGGCGGTAGCCGACGGCCACGACGAGGTGCCCAGCGCGCTGCAGGGCGCCGGCGACCGCGTGGGACTCGGGCATGTCGAGGTCGCCGGCGGCGAAGCCCCCGCCGTGCGCCCACACGAACGCCGAGGCCGGGGCGCCGGCGGGCACGTAGACGCGCACGTCCACCGGCCCGTGCGGGCCGGGCGCGGTGCGCGCGCTCACCGACCCCGGCTCCCCGGCGGCCACCGGGCCCCCGGCGCGGTCCTCGGGCTCGTCCCCGAGCTCCTGCGCGCTCTCCTGCGCGGTCTCCTGCACGGGTCCCTCCACACGTCGACGGGCGGTCGTGGGGGACGGTAGTGGACGCGCCCGCCGGCGGCCGGGGGGCCGGGCGGGACCCGGCCGCCTTCGTCGAACCGCTTGACCCGGGCACCGGGAACCACCCAACGTGTCCACGTGGCCACGATGCTGCTCCCGCACCTCGCGGGCAGCCTCCTCCTGCTCCTCGCCGGCGTCGCGAAGCTGCGGCGCCCGGACGGGACGGCGCGCGCCCTGCGCGCGCAGCACCTGCCCTCCTCCCCGGCCCTGGTGCGCCTGCTGGGTGCGGGCGAGGTGCTGCTGGCCGCCGCCGCGCTGGCCGGGCTGCCGGGCACCGCGTGGGCGGTGGCCGCCGCCTACGCGGCGTTCACCGCCTTCGTCGTGGTGGCGCTGGTGCGCGGGGCGCCGCTGAGCTCGTGCGGCTGCTTCGGCGAGCCGGACCTGCCGCCCACGCGCACCCACGTCGCCGTCACCGCGGCGCTGGCCGCGGCGAGCGCCGGCACCGCCCTGGGCGCCGGTGCGAGCGGGCTGGACGGCCTGGCCGGGGCGGGCGCACCGGCCGCGCTGGCCGCCGCGGGCCTGAGCGCGCTGGTGGCGTGGCTGGCGCTGCTGTCCCTGACCGCGCTGCCGCGCCTGGCGGCCGCGCTGCACCCCTCCCCCGCAACCCCCCGGAGCGCGTCGTGACCACCGTCCTGCTCGCCGTCGTCGTCGCGCTGGCCGTGGCCGTGGCCCTGCTGGGGCTGCTGGTGGCGGGGCTGCTGCGCAGCCACGCGGAGATCCTGCGCTCCCTGCACGCGCTGGGCGCCGGCCGGGAGGACACCGCCGCGCGCGCGGCGGGCC
>NZ_JAAALM010000673.1 GCF_009906395.1 Kineococcus indalonis | reverse complement strand
GGCGTGCGGGGCTGCTCGGTGAGCACCTCCTGCACGCGGCGGACCTCCACGCCGAACAGGTGACCGGCGAGGGTGAAGGTGGCGTACTGCGTGGACACGTCAGACCCCCAGTCGAGAGGAAGCGGCGGCGTACTCGTTCTGCGCCTGCTCGGTGAAGAAGTTCGGGTCGGCGGCCAGGATGGCCGCGCGCACGTCGAGCAGCTCGGTCACGCGGTCGCGGATGACCGCGGAGCCGACCAGGCCCGCGTCGTCGATGTCGCTGCGCGCGTCCTGGCCCGAGACGATGTCGACGATCTCGTCGACGACGATCGCCACGGAGCGGCCGCGCGCGGAGTACACCACGCCCGGCAGCGAGGTGAGCTCCGGCTCGTCGAAGCCGCGCATGCTGCCCAGGTGGTTCGACAGGCGCACCAGGGGCAGGATCTCCCCGCGGTAGCGGACGACCTCGCGGCGGCCGACGCGCTCGATGGACTCGGTCTTGAACTCCTCCAGGCGCGTGACGACGTCCAGCGGGATCGCGACCCGGCGGTCGTCGCCCAGGCCGACGACCAGCAGGCGCTGGCCCTCGCCGGTGGCGGCGCTGGCGGTGGCGGCCTCGGCGGCGGCGTGCTCGAGCCCGTCGGAGCGCATGGTGCGGCGCGCCAGGGACTGCACGTCCAGGATCAGCGAGACGCGCCCGTCGCCCAGGATCGTGGCGCCGGCGTAGCTGCCGATGTTCTTCAGCGCCCCGGACAGCGGCTTGACGACGATCTCCTCGGTGTCCAGGACGCGGTCCACGACCATGCCGAAGCGGCGGCCGTCGCACTCCAGGACGGCGATGACGAGCTTGGAGGGCAGCTCCACGTCCGCGGGGCGCTTGAGCTCCAGCGCCTCCTCCAGGCGGATCAGCGGCAGCAGCGCACCGCGCAGGCGGTACACCTTCGCGCCGCCGACGTCCTCGATGGCCTTGGACATGCGCTCGGTGTCGAGGCTGACGAGCTCCAGCAGGTTCACCTGCGGCATCGCGTAGCGCTGGCCGGCGCACTCGACGGTCAGGGCCGGCACGATCGCCAGGGTCAGCGGGATGCGCAGGCGCCAGACGGTGCCCTGGCCGACGACGGACTCGACGTCCACGGAGCCGCCGATGCGCTCGATGTTCGTCTTGACGACGTCCATGCCGACGCCGCGGCCGGAGACGTTGGTGACCTTGGCGGCGGTGGAGAAGCCGGGCAGGAAGAGGAACTGCAGGACGTCGTTCGGGGTGAGCGCCTCCAGCTTGGCGGCGGAGACCAGGCCCTTCTCGACGGCCTTGGCGCCGATGACGGCCGGGTCGATGCCCTTGCCGTCGTCGCGGACCTCGACGACGACCTGGCCGCCCTCGTGCGCGGCGCGCAGCTTCAGGGTGCCGACCTCGTTCTTGCCGGCGGCGCTGCGCACCTCCGGCGGCTCGATGCCGTGGTCGACGGCGTTGCGCACGATGTGGGTCAGCGGGTCCTTGACCGCCTCCAGCAGGGTGCGGTCGAGCTCGGTCTCGCCGCCCTCCATCTCCAGCTTGATCTTGCGGCCCAGCATGTTGCCGAGGTCGCGCACGACGCGGGGCAGCTTGGACCACAGGTGGTCGATGGCCTGCATGCGGGTGCGCATGACCGTCTCCTGCATCTCGCTGGCGACGAGGTTCAGGCGGTGGCAGGCGCGGGTGAGGTCCTCGTCGCGCAGGGTGCCGGCGCGCTGGAGGATCTGGTTGCGGGCCAGGACGAGCTCGCCGGCCTGGCGCACCAGGGACTCCAGCAGCTCGACGTCCACG
>NZ_JAAALM010000672.1 GCF_009906395.1 Kineococcus indalonis | reverse complement strand
ACCCAGACGTCCGCCAGCGCGCCGGCGACCTCGTCGAGCGGGCGGTCAGCCTGCCGCTGGCCGGCTCCCTGCCCGACGGCGTGCGCACCGGCGCGCTGGCGGACGTCTGGGTGGCGTGGCCCGCCGACACCACCGGCGCCGCGTCCACCTCCCCGTCGGTGCCCGGGAGTCCGGGCACCGACGGGCGGCCCCGCCCCGAGCAGCTGGTGGCCGCCGCCGAGGTCGTCGCCGTGCGGGCGCGCTCGACGGCCCTGGCCTCCACGGGCGGTGCCGACGTGCAGGTGCTGGTGCCGCAGGGCGCCCTGCCCGACGTCCTGCAGGCCCTCGCCGTCGAGGCCGACGTGGTGCTCGTGCCCGTCCCGGGCAGCGCGGCGGGCGCTCCGTGAGCCTGCCGGTGCTGGTGGCCGTGCCCGGGACCCCGGAGGCGCGCATCGTCGCCGGCTGGGAGCCGCTGCGACGCGAGGTCGTCGTGGTCCGCCGGTGCGCCGACCTCGCCGAGGTGCTCGCCGCGGCCGGCGCCGGGCTCGCCCGGGCGGCCGTGCTGGGGGCGGACCTGGCGGGCGCGGACGCCGAGGCCGTGGACGCGCTGGTGCGCCACGGCGTGGGGCTGCTCGTCCTGCTGCCCGACGACGAGCGGGCAACGGCGCTCGAGCACCGCTGGCGCGGCCTCGGCGCCCGGCGCTTCGCGGGCGCGGGGGACGACCCCGCGGTGCTGGCCCGCGCCGCGGTCGCGGCCGCGGAGGCCGTCGGGCGCCCCGCCGTCGCCGACGAGGAGGGGCACGCCCGCACCGGTGTGGTGCACGAGCACGCCGCCGAGCCGGCCGCACCCGGCGCCGGTCCCGGCCGCACGGTCGCGGTGTGGGGGCCGGCGGGCTCGACCGGTCGTTCGACCGTGGCCGTCAACCTCGCCGCCGAGCTGGCCGCGGCCGGGGCCGTCACGGTCCTCGCGGACCTGGACACCCGCGGCGCCTGCGTGGGGCAGCTGCTGGGCCTGCTCGACGACGCGCCCGGCCTGCTGGCGGCAGTGCGCGCCGGCACGGAGGGTCGCCTGGACGCCGGCACCCTGCAACGGCACGCCACCCTGGTGCTTCCCGGGCTGGCGGTGCTGACCGGCTCGCCCGAACCGCGGCGGTGGTCGGAGCTGCGGCCGGTGGGGCTGCGGCGGGTCCTGGAGGTCGCCGCGGGCAGCGCCGACTGGGTGGTGCTGGACCTCAGCGGCGGCCTGGACGACGACGAGGACGGGCTGCGCGACGCGGCGACCGCGGTGGCGCTGGAGGCGGCGGACGTCGTGCTCGTGGTGGGCGGGGCGGACCCGGTCGGCCTGCAGCGGTGGATCCGCACCTGGCAGCGCCTCGAGGAGGTGGCGCCCGGGACACCGGCGGTGGCCGTGCTGTCCCGGGTGCGCGCCTCGGCGGTCGGGGCACCGGCGCACCGGCGCGTCAGCGCCGCCCTGCACCGCTTCGCCGGGGTGAGCGACGCGGTGCTGCTGCCGGAGGACGCGGCCGCCGACGCCGCCGTGCTGGCCGGCCGGACCCTGGGCGAGGTGGCCGCTCGCAGCCCCCTGCGCCGGGCCCTGGAGCAGCTCGCCCAGCAGCTGGAGGACGGGGTCGCCACACCCCTGCTGCCGGGGGCGGCGGAGGAGGCGTTGGGGGTGTTGGGAGCGATTTGACCCGGTGGTGGGCTGTGGTTAACGTGGTGCTCACACCGCGCGGCGGGGAGGAACGGACGGGTCACCGGCCGGTCCCTGGTCCGCGGGTGTCACCCCCCTCTTGTTGGATGATCTCGTGCT
>NZ_JAAALM010000671.1 GCF_009906395.1 Kineococcus indalonis | reverse complement strand
CCCCCTCGGCGCCCGGGCGCGGACCGGACCGGGACGCCCCGCCGCCGGCACCCCCGACGCGCGGACGCCGGGCACCCCCGTGGCGGGGGGGCCCGGCGTCCGCGCGGCGCGGGGGTCGCTCAGGCGGCGGCCGCCGCCGGTGCCGGGCTGGCGGGGACCGCCTCGCGGGGCACGGTCAGGGCGCACAGCAGCCGCACCTGGAAGACGACCAGGGCGCAGGCGCCGGCCATGTGCACGGCGACCAGGACCCAGGGCAGGTCGGTGAAGTACTGGGTGTAGCCGACGACGGCCTGGGCCAGCGTGACCAGCAGCAGGTGCACGGAGGCGCGGCGGGCCAGCGGCGGGGCCGTGGTGGCGCGCAGGGCCACCACGAGGCCGACGAGCAGGCCGGTGTAGGCCATGACGAGGTCGGCGTGCAGCCAGCTGACGGACTGCGGGTCCAGGCCGAAGCGCGCCGGCTCGTCGGCGTCGCCGGAGTGCGGCCCGGAGCCGGTGACGACGGTGCCGACGACGACGACGGCGTACAGGACGACGGCGGACAGCCACGCGGCCCCGCGCACCTCCCGGCGCACCGCGGAGCGCCGCGGGCCGGCGGGCTCCAGGCCGCGGCGCCACAGGACCGTGGAGGCGGTCACCAGCAGCACCGAGACGAGGAAGTGCGTCATGACGATGCCGGGGTGCAGGTCCGTGTGCACGGTGATGCCGCCGATGACGGCCTGGGCGAGGATGCCGAAGACGACCACCGCGACGTACGGGAGCAGGTCGCGGCGGCGGTTGCGCCAGACCACGACCAGGCAGGCGAGCGCGACGACGCCCACGAGGCCGGTCAGGGTGCGGTTGCCGAACTCGATCCACTTGTGGAAGCCCTCCTCCTGCACCACCACGGGGGTGTAGGAGCCGGGCACGCACTGCGGCCAGGTGGGGCAGCCCAGGCCGGAACCGGTCAGGCGCACGATGCCGCCGGTGACCACGATGAGGCTCTCGGCGAGCACGTTGATCAGGAGCACCAGGGAGCTCCACGGGCCCAGGGCGCCGGCGCGGGCGGGCGCGGGCGCGCGCACCCCAGCGGCTTCGGAGGTCAGTCCCACGTCGTGCTCACTACTCCCAGGAGAACCATCGGGCGGACGCGGCGGTCGCGGCGACCGCCCACGCGAGGAGGACGAGCAGCGGGCCGGCGGCCAGGGCGTGCTCGGTGAGGGCGGTGCGCAGCGCGGCGCCGAGGGCGCCGGAGGGCAGCGCGGAGGTGAGGGCCGGCACGGGCGAGGGCAGCACGAGGCCGCCGCCGGCCAGCAGCAGCACCCACGCGAAGTTGGCGGCGGCGAGGGTGGCCTCGGCGCGCACGGTGCCGGCCAGCAGCAGCGCCAGGGCGGTGAAGGCCGCGCAGCCGAGCCCGAGGGCCGGCAGCGCGGCGAGCAGGCCGAGGGGGTCGGGGCGCCAGCCGCACGCGGCGGCGACGGCGCACAGGACGAGCACCTGCACCGCGACGAGCAGGCCCACGGCGCCGGCCTTGCCGGCCAGCAGGCCGGTGCGGCCCAGCGGGCTGGTGGCCAGCAGGCGCAGCACGCCGTTGCGGCGGTCGAAGCCGGTGGCGATGGCCTGGCCGGTGAAGGCGGTGGAGACCACCGCCAGGGCGAGCACCCCGGCCAGGGCCAGGGAGGGGCGGTCGCCGCCGCCGAGGTCGACGGCGGTGGTGCGGACGGCGGCGACCAGGACGATGACGGGCAGCACGAGGGTGAGCAGCAGCTGCTCGCCGTTGCGCAGCGCGATGCGCGCCTCGAGGCCGGCTTGG
>NZ_JAAALM010000670.1 GCF_009906395.1 Kineococcus indalonis | reverse complement strand
CGGGGGTGGTGCACCGGGCCGCTGCCCGGCGCTGAGTAGGGTCGGGTCGTGGTGGGAGACGCGTCGGGCACCGGCGAGCAGCCGTTCGTCGCCGTCCGCGACGCCTGCAAGGTGTACGACGACGGCCCGCAGCCGGTCACGGCCCTGCACCACGTGGACCTGCAGGTGCCCCGCGGCCGCTTCGTGAGCGTGATCGGCCCCTCCGGCTGCGGGAAGTCCACGCTGCTGCGCCTGGTGGCCGGCCTGGAGCGGCCCGACTCCGGCGAGGTGCGCATCTGCGGGCAGACGCCCGCGCGCGCCACCGAGCGCAAGATGGTCGGCTTCGTCCCGCAGACGCCCGCCCTGCTGCCCTGGCTGGACGTGCTGGGCAACGTGCGGGTGCTGGAGAAGGTCAACCGCGCCGCCTCCCGCCGGCGCGGCGCCGTGCCGCCGCCGGCCGCGCCCGAGCGCTGCGACCTGGCCGGGGACCCCGAGGCGCTGCTGCGCCGCCTGGGCCTGGGCGACGTGCTGCACCGCCGCCCCGGGCAGCTGTCCGGGGGCATGCAGCAGCGCACCGCCATCGCCCGCGCCTTCGCCCTGCAGCCGCAGGTGCTGCTCATGGACGAGCCGTTCTCCGCGCTCGACGAGTTCACCCGCGAGGCCGCCCAGCTGCAGCTGCTGGACGTGTGGCAGGAGATGCGCACCACCGTCGTGTTCGTCACCCACTCCATCACCGAGGCGGTCCTGCTGTCCGACACCGTCGTGGTCATGGCGGCCGGTCCCGGCCGCGTGGCCGGCACCGTGGAGGTCTCCCTGCCGCGCCCGCGCCGCTCGGGGCTGCTGGACTCCGCGGACCTGCACGAGCACGAGCACCGGGTGCGCGAGCTGCTCTCCGACGCCTGGCACGCCGACGCCGGGGCGGTCTCGTGAGCCCGCGCGCGGCGGCCGAGCGGCGCGCGCCGGCCACCCCCGCGGCGCCGCCCGCGCGCCGCCGGCGCACCTCGCCGGCCGCGGCGCTGAACCCGCGGGTGTGGCTGCCCACCGTCGTGGTGCTCCTGGTGGCCGGGGTGGTGTGGGAGCGCGTCGCCGTGGCCGACCCCTACGTGCTGCCGCGGCTGGCCGCCGTCGGCGAGCAGCTCGCCGGCGACCCCGGCTTCTACCTGCGCAACGCCGGCACGACCCTGCTGGAGGCGCTGCTGGGCCTGGCGCTGGGCGCGGCGGCCGCCCTCGTCGTGGCCGTGGTGGTCTCCGAGTCGGTGCTGGCGCGCCGCGCGGTGATGCCGCTGGCGGTCATCCTCAACGTCACCCCGGTGGTGGCGATCGCCCCCGCCCTGACGGTCGCCTTCGGCTTCGGGTACCTGCCGCGGGTGCTCGTCGCGGCGCTGACGACCTTCTTCCCGGTGCTGATGAACACCGCCACCGGGCTGCGCTCGGTGCGCCGGGAGGTGCTGCAGGTCTTCCGCACCGTGCACGCCTCCCGCTGGGACGTGCTGCTGCGCCTGCGCTTCCCCAGCGCGCTGCCGTTCGTCTTCGCCGCCCTGCGGGTGGTGTTCCCGCTCTCGCTCGTCGGGGCGATCGTGGCGGAGTTCAGCGCCGCGGGGGCCACGGCGGGCCTGGGCACCGTCATCAAGGTGGCGGCCTCGAACTCCCAGCTGGACCGGGTGTTCGCCTCCATCGCCTGCCTGGCCCTGATGGGCGCGCTGCTGCTGCTGGTGGTCACCGGCGTGGAGCGGCGCGTGCTGTCCTGGCACTCCTCGCAGGAGCGCTGACCCCCCGCGGGCTCCCGCACCGCCCGCGCACGACCGCTCGACCGGACCAGGAG
>NZ_JAAALM010000066.1 GCF_009906395.1 Kineococcus indalonis | reverse complement strand
CGCCGCGGGCGCGGCGAGGTCCTCCACGAACACCCGCACGGGCACGCTGACGACGGCGGCGACCGCGGTGTGGACCGCCTCGGCGACGGCGCGCAGCGGGGCGCCGAGCTCCACGACGACGTGCACCTCCACCACCTGCTCGCCGAGCTTGACGCCGGTGACGCGCCGGCCGGGCAGGTAGGTGGCGACCTCGCCGAAGCGCCCGGCGTGCAGGGCCACCACCCCGGGCACGGCCCGGACCAGCGCGGCGACCTCGTCGGCGTCGGGGACCGGGCCGGTCACTGCACGCGGGCGGTGCGCTGCTCGGACTCCTCGTCGGCGTCGTCCTCGGGCAGGTGGACGTCGGCGACGGAGATGTTGACCTCGGTCACCTGCAGGCCGGTCATCCGCTCCACGGAGGAGATGACGTTGCGCCGCACCCCCGAGGCCAGGTCGGCGATGGCCACGCCGTACTCGGCGATCAGGTCCACGTCGACGGCGGCCTGGGTCTCGCCGACCTCCACCGAGATGCCCTGGGAGTGGTTCACGCGCCCGCCGGGGATGCGCTCGCGCAGCGCGCCCACGGCGCGCGAGGCGCCGCCGCCCAGGGCGTGCACGCCCGAGACGTCCTTGGCGGCGATGCCGGCGATCTTGGAGACGACGGTGTCGGCGATCGAGGTGGTGCCCTGGCTGCTGCTCAGCGGCGCGGCCTTGACCGGGGTCGCGGAGCCGGTGCTCCTGGCGGTGCTGGTGGTGGTCTCGCTCACGGGGACTCCTCCGGGGTTCGGTGGGCAGCGGCGGTGGTGCCGCGTCACAGGGGTAGAGCGCCGCGCGGGCGGAACGTCACGGTCGCACCCGTGTGACCTGCGCCACAGTCGTCGCGGACGCCTCCAGCGGACGGCTGGGCTTGCCGAGGGGTGCCGGGGCTGCTGCACTGCGGGGGCCGGGCCGAACACCTGCCCGCCGGGCCGCACGCCGTGCCCGCCGCCTCGCGGAAGGTCGCCCCGTGGGACCGGAGACCGCCGGGACGCACCGGTACCGCCGCTCGCCGCTCGCCGGCCGCGGCGCGCGCGGCGGCGGCGCGGCAGGGCCCCCGCCGCCGCCCGACGAGGTGCTGGCCCGCCGGGCCGCGCTGGGCGACAAGGACGCCTTCTCCCAGCTGGTCGAGCGGCACGGCCCGAGCCTGCACCGCTACGCCTACGGCCTGCTCGGCGACGCCCAGGACGCCGAGGACTGCCTGCAGGAGGTGGTGCTCTCCGCCTGGCGGGCCTTCCCGTCCTTCCGCGGGGACGCCTCGGTGCGCACCTGGCTGTACGTGCTCGCCCGCCACCAGGTGCACAAGCAGCGCGCCGCCCGGGCCGTCGCCCCCGCCGGCGGGGGCCGGCCGCCGCTGGACGTGGACGAGGTCGCCGAGCAGGTGCGCGACACCCGTCCCGGGCCCGGGGAGGAGAACGTCGAGGCCGCGCTGCTCGCGGCGCTGGAGGCCGCGCTGCGCCTGCTGCCCGAGCGCCAGCGCACCGCGTGGGTCCTGCGCGAGGTCGAGGGCCTGTCCTACGCCGAGATCGGGGTCGTCCTGTCCACCACCACCAGCACCGTGCGCGGCCTGCTCGAACGGGCCCGCGCCACCGTGGCCTCTACGCTGGAGGAGTGGCGGTGAGCGAGCAGCCGGCCGCTCGCGGTGGCGCCGGCCCCGGCGGGGTCCCGGGCGCCGGTGCGGAGCTGGCCGCCCGCGCGGCCCTGCTGCTGCGCCAGCACACCGACGCCGGGTGGGTCGCGGTGCGCGAGAGCGTCGTCTCCCGGGCCCTGCACGCCTTCCGGCCCTCCGCACCGGTGCGCGGGCGGCACGCCGCCGGCGACTACTTCGTCGCCTCCGACGTGCTCGTGGCCGCGCTGCGCCGCGCGGTGGACCTGGTGCCGCGGGTCGCCGCCACCCGCATCACCTGCACCACCGGCGAGGACGACGAGCTGGACGACGTCGTCGTCGAGCTCGTCGCCGCCTACGGCGTGCGCCTGCTGGAGGTCGCCGGGCAGGTGCACGCCGTCGCCCGCGAGGTCCTGGGGGACCTGCTCGGCCCCCTGGCGCCGGCGGCGGAGCGCATCCGCACCCACGTGCACCTGGGCGACGTCTCCGACGACCCCCGCGTCGTCGGCTGAGGGCGGCGCGGGCGCGGCGGCTGGGCGCCCCCGGCAGGATTCGAACCTGCGACCATCGGATTAGAAGTCCGGTGCTCTATCCACTGAGCTACGGAGGCCGGCGGCAGCACCCTACCCAGCGCGGAGCGCGCCCGCCGACGACTCGACTAGCCTGGGGTCCGTGCCGGAATTCATCTACGTCATGTCGAAGGCGCGCAAGGCGCACGGGGACAAGGTCATCCTCGACGACGTCTCCATCTCCTTCTACCCGGGCGCCAAGATCGGCGTCGTCGGGCCGAACGGCGCCGGCAAGTCGAGCGTCCTGAAGATCATGGCCGGGCTGGACCAGCCCTCCAACGGCGAGGCCCGCCTGTCGCCGGGCTACAGCGTCGGCATGCTCATGCAGGAGCCGAAGCTCGACGAGTCCAGGACGGTGCTGGAGAACGTCCAGGACGGCCTGGGCGACCTCAAGAAGAAGATGGACCGCTACAACGAGATCACGGCGTCCTTCGAGGACCCGAACGCCGACTACGACGCCCTCATGGCCGAGATGGGGCAGCTGCAGGAGGACCTGGACCACGCCAACGCGTGGGACATGGACTCCCAGCTCGAGCAGGCCATGGACGCGCTGCGCTGCCCGCCGGGCGACGCCGACGTCTCCGTCCTCTCCGGCGGTGAGAAGCGCCGCGTGGCGCTGTGCAAGCTGCTGCTGGAGCAGCCGGACCTGCTGCTGCTGGACGAGCCCACCAACCACCTCGACGCCGAGTCCGTCACGTGGCTGGAGCAGCACCTGGCCAAGTACCCCGGCGCCGTGCTGGCCGTCACCCACGACCGCTACTTCCTCGACAACGTCGCCCAGTGGATCCTGGAGCTGGACCGCGGGCGCGCCTACCCGTACGAGGGCAACTACTCCACCTACCTGGAGAAGAAGTCCGCGCGCCTGGAGGTCCAGGGCAAGAAGGACGCCAAGCTCCAGAAGCGCCTGAAGGACGAGCTGGAGTGGGTCCGCTCCAACGCCAAGGGCCGCCAGACGAAGTCCAAGGCGCGCCTGGCGCGCTACGAGGAGATGGCCGCCGAGGCCGAGCGCACCCGCAAGCTGGACTTCGAGGAGATCCAGATCCCCGCGGGCCCGCGCCTGGGCAACCTGGTCATCGAGGCCAAGGACCTCAAGAAGGGCTTCGGCGAGCGCACCCTCATCGACGGGCTGTCCTTCTCGCTGCCGCGCAACGGCATCGTCGGCGTCATCGGCCCCAACGGCGTCGGCAAGACCACGCTGTTCAAGACGATCGTCGGCCTGGAGCCCCTCGACGGCGGCGAGCTGAGGATCGGCGACACGGTCAAGCTGTCGTACGTCGACCAGTCCCGCGGCGGTCTGGACCCGAAGAAGACGTTGTGGGAGGTCGTCTCCGACGGCCTGGACTTCATCCAGGTCGGCAACCAGGAGATGCCCTCGCGCGCCTACGTCTCCGCCTTCGGCTTCAAGGGCCCGGACCAGCAGAAGCCCGCGGGGGTGCTCTCCGGCGGTGAGCGCAACCGGCTGAACCTGGCGCTGACCCTGAAGGAGGGCGGCAACGTCCTGCTGCTGGACGAGCCCACCAACGACCTGGACGTGGAGACCCTCGGCAGCCTGGAGAACGCGCTGCTGGAGTTCCCCGGCTGCGCCGTGGTCGTCAGCCACGACCGCTGGTTCCTGGACCGGGTGGCGACGCACATCCTCGCCTACGAGGGCACCGAGGAGGACCCGGCGAGCTGGTACTGGTTCGAGGGCAACTTCGCCGGCTACGAGGCGAACAAGGTCGAGCGCCTCGGGCCCGACGCGGCCCGCCCGCACCGGGTGACCTACCGCAAGCTCACCCGCGACTGACGGTCCCCGCGCGCCGACGGTGCCCGCGACCCCGCCGGGGTCGCGGGCACCGTCGCGTCCGGGCGCGGGTGCCGGCCGATCAGCCCCGCTGCCGCCCGGTGAGCTGCCCGGTGAGCGGGGCGTAGCGGGCGACGAGGCGGTCGGCGCGGGCCGCGGCGGCGGCCACCCGGCGCGAGGCGGCGCAGTGCCGGGGCACGCCGTGCGGGCCGTGGTGGTGGCGGCGGTGGCGGTGGCGCTGCAGGACGGACGTGGCGGCGGTCATGGCTCCCTCCTCCCTCGAGAGCTCCTTCGCTCTGTGAGGCAGGTCACATCATCCCACGGTCACCGAGCCCGCGCAGCCCTGCGCGGGCTCACGGCAGCCGCAGCATCCCCTCCTGCGCCACCGAGGCCACCAGGCGCCGCTGCCGGTCGTACACGCGCGCCGTCGACAGCCCCCGCGCCCCCGTCGCGTTCGGGCTCTGCGCCACGTACAGGAACCACTCGTCCGCGCGCGCCGGGCGGTGCCACCACATCGCGTGGTCCAGGCTGGCCACGTTCAGCCCCGGCGTCGCCCACACCAGCCCGTGCCGGCGCAGCACCGGCTCCAGGACGGTGAAGTCCGAGGCGTACGCCAGCGCCGCCCGGTGCAGCACCGGGTCGTCGGGCAGCGCGCCGTCCAGGCGCATCCACACCGCCTGGTGCGCGCGGCGCTCCCCGTCGGGGGTGACGTACAGCGCCGGCTCCACGTGCCGCACGTCGGTCAGCCGCCCGCGGCCCAGCTGGCGGGCCATCGGGTGCTCCAGGGCGTCCAGCAGCTCCACGTCGCTGGTCAGCTCCTCCGGCTCGGGCACCCGCGGCGCCGGCTCGGCGTGCTCCACCCCCTGCGCGCCCACCTGGAAGGAGGCGATGCCCGACAGGATCGCCACGCCGTTCTGCAGCGCCTGCACCCGCCGCGCGGAGAAGGAGCGCCCGTCGCGCAGGCGCTCCACCGCGAGGTGCACCGGCACCGCCGGGTCGCCCGGGCGCAGGAAGTACGCGTGCAGCGAGTGCACCGGCCGGTCGGCGGGCACGGTGCGCGAGGCCGCCACCGTCGCCTGCCCCAGCACCTGCCCGCCGAACAGCCGCGGCCGCCAGTGCGGCAGGTTCGCCGCGGTGAACACGTCCGCCGCGTCGGGCAGCGGGTGGACGTCCAGGACGGGCAGCAGGGGGCTGGGCTCGCTCACGCCCGGAGGCTACCGAGGCACCCGCGCCGCCCGCGCCGCCGCGCGCGCCCGGCGCTAGCGTCGCGCTCGTGCTCGCCGCCCGCGCCGTCCGCAGCTCGCCCGACGACCCGCTGTCCGCCCTGGAGGTCGCCGACGCCCCCGCCGCCGCGCCGCCCGAGGGCTGGGTGCGCGTGGCCGTGCGCGCCGCCGCCCTGAACCGCCACGACCTGTGGAGCCTGCGCGGGGTGGGCCTGCCCGCCGACCGGCTGCCCATGGTGCTCGGCTGCGACGCCGCCGGCACCACCGACGACGGCGCCGAGGTCGTCGTGCACGCCGTCGTCACCGACGACGACGTGCGCGGGGACGAGACCCTCGACCCGCACCGCACCCTGCTCTCCGAGCTGCACCCGGGCACCCTGGCCGAGCACGTGTGGGTGCCGCGGCGCAACCTGCTGCCCAAGCCCGCCGGGTGGTCCTTCGAGCGCGCCGCCTCGCTGGGCACCGCGTGGCTGACCGCCTACCGGATGCTGTTCACCCGGGCGCGGGCCGTGCCCGGGCAGACCGTCCTCGTCCAGGGCGCCGCCGGCGGCGTGTCCAACGCGCTGACCGCCCTGGGCGCGGCCGCGGGCCTGCGCGTGTGGGTCACCGGCCGCTCGCCCGAGCGCCTGGCGAGGGCCACCTCCTGGGGCGCGCACGCCACCTTCGCGACCGGCGAGCGGCTGCCCGAGCGCGTCGACGCGGTCCTGGAGACCGTCGGCGAGGCGACCTGGAAGCACTCGGTGCAGTCCCTCAAGCCCGGCGGCGCGATCGTCGTCTCCGGCGCCACCACCGGCGGCGCCCCTCCCGCGCTGCTGGAGCACGTCTTCTTCCGCCAGCTGCGGGTGCTGGGCTCGACGATGGGCACCCGCGAGGAGTTCGAGCGGCTGCTGCGCCTGTGCGAGCTGGCCGACCTGGCGCCCGAGGTCGACTCCGTGCACGCCCTGGCCGACGCGCGCGCGGCGTTCGCCCGCCTGGCCTCCGGCGAGGCCGTCGGCAAGGTCGTCGTCACCGTGTGAGCCGCCGCGCGCGGGGTACCGGCTCCCTGGGGGGCGCCGCCGGTGGCGGCGCCCGGCAGCAGGACCGAGCAGGAGGGGAGCAGGGACGTGGTGGACCACTCGCGCGCACCGGTGCTGGAGGCCCTGGAGGCGTTCCGCCGCCGGGGCGACGTCGTCTACGGCCCGCCCGGGCACCGGCAGGGCCGCGGCGCCGACCCCCGCGTCGTGCAGGTCGTGGGGGAGGGCGTCTTCGCCTCCGACGTGCTCACCCTCAACGGCCTGGACGACCGGCGCGAGTCGCAGGGCGTGGTCAGCCAGGCGGAGGACCTCATGGCCGACGCGGTGGGCGCGCAGAAGACGTTCTTCTCCACCTGCGGCAGCTCCCTGTCGGTGAAGGCCGCGATGATCTCCGTGGCCGGGCCGGGCGAGAAGCTGCTGGTCTCGCGCAACGCGCACAAGTCCGTCGTCGCCGGCGTCATCATCTCCGGCATCGAGCCGGTGTGGGTGCACCCGCACTTCGACGCCGACCTGCACCTGGCGCACCCGCCGGAGCCGGCCGACGTGCGCCGCGCGCTGGAGGCCAACCCCGACGCCAGGGGGATGCTGCTGATCACCCCCACCGACTGGGGCACCTGCGCCGACATCGCCGGCGTGGCGCGGGTGTGCCACGAGTTCGGCGTGCCGCTCATCGTCGACGAGGCGTGGGGGGCGCACCTGCCCTTCCACCCCGACCTGCCCGCCTGGGGCGTCAACGCCGGCGCCGACGTCGTGGTCACCAGCGTGCACAAGATGGGCGGCGCCATCGAGCAGAGCTCGGTGTTCCACCTGCAGGGCGACCTGGTGGACCCGGAGGTCCTCAAGCAGCGCGAGGACCTGCTGGGCACGACCAGCTCCTCGGCGCTGGTCTACCTCACCCTCGACGGCTGGCGCCGGCACATGGTGGAGCAGGGCGAGGAGCTGCTCGGCGCCGCCCTGCAGCGCGCCGCGCGCCTGCGCGCCGCCGTCGACGGCATCGAGGGGCTGGAGCTGATGGGCCGCGAGGTCGTGCGCCCGCAGGGGGCCTTCGACCTGGACCCGCTGGCCCTGACGATCGACGTGCGGCCGCTGGGCATCAGCGGCTACCAGGCCGGCGACTGGCTGCGCGCGGCCTGCCACGTGGACGTCGGTTCCGCCGACGCCTGCCGCATCGGGGTGCGCCTGACCCACGCCGAGGACGACGCCTCCGAGGAGCTGCTCGCGCGGTCCCTGCGGCGCCTGGCCGCCGAGGCCGGCGACCTCGAGCGCCAGCCCGCCACCCGCCTGCCCAGCCCGGGCTCGCTGGAGCTGCAGAACGCGATGACCCCGCGCGAGGCGTTCTTCGGGCGCGTGGAGCAGGTCCCGATCGCCGAGGCCGTCGGCCGCGTGGTCGCCGAGCTCGTCAGCCCCTACCCGCCCGGCGTGCCGGTGCTGGCCCCCGGCGAGGTCGTCTCCCGGGAGGCGGTGGAGTACCTCACCAGCGGCGTGGCCGCCGGGATGCTCGTGCCCGACGCCGCCGACCCCTCCGTGGGGACCCTGCGGGTCGTCGCGCGCTGACCCGCGCCGCCCACCCGGGCCGGGCACGGGCGCTGAGCGGCGCCCGTGCCCGTGCCCGGCGCGCTCAGCCCAGCGAGAACCAGGCGGCGGTGTCGGTGGGCACCGCGCCGTCCGCCAGCTCCCCGCTGACCAGCAGCGCCCGCGCGCCCGCCGGCGGGGCCACCGGCCGCGCGGACAGGTTCAGCACCACCAGCACGTCGCGGGTGCGGAAGGCCAGCACGTCGCCGCCGGTCAGCTCCGCGTCCCAGGCCAGCGCGCCGCGGCCCAGGCCGTGCTCGCGGCGCAGCGCCAGCGCGGAGCGGTACAGCTCCAGCGTCGAGCCCGCCACGCCGGTCTGCGCCGCCACCGACAGCCGCGCCCACTCCGGCGGCTGCGGCAGCCACGACGCCGCCCCCGGGCCGAACCCGTACGACGGCTCCCCGCCCTCCCACGGGATCGGCACCCGGCAGCCGTCGCGGCCGCGGTCCTCGCCGCCGGTGCGCGCGAAGGCGGGGTCCTGGCGCACCTGCGCGGGCAGCGTCGTCACCTCCGGCAGGCCCAGCTCCTCGCCCTGGTAGACGTACGCGCCACCGGGCAGCGCCAGCATGAACACGCTCGCCGCGCGGGCCCGGCGCAGGCCCAGCTCCGCGTCCGGCTGCGGGTCGTCCGGGCCGACCCCGGACGCCGGCTCCTGCCCGGCCGGGTAGCCCAGCCGGCTGGCGTGGCGCACCACGTCGTGGTTGGACAGCACCCACGTCGCCGGCGCGCCGACCTCCGCGTGCGCGGCCAGGGTGGCGTCGATGACGCGGCGCAGCTCACCGGCCCGCCAGGGGGCGCGCAGGTAGTCGAAGTTGAACGCCTGGTGCATCTCGTCGCCGCGCACGTAGCGCGCCAGCCGCGACGGCGGGGTCACCCACGCCTCGGCGACGAGGATGCGCTCGCCCTCGTGGGCGTCCAGCACCGCCCGCCACTGGCGGTAGACCTCGTGCACCCCCTCCTGGTCCCACATCGGCGGGCGCTCGCCGGAGGCGGTGGCCCCCTCCAGCAGCGCCTGCTCGTGGTCCCACTCCGGCAGCCCCTCGGCCTTGATGAGCCCGTGCGCGACGTCGACGCGGAAGCCGTCCACGCCGCGCTCCAGCCAGAAGCGCAGCACGTCGGTGAACTCCTCGCGCACCTGCGGGTTCGACCAGTCCAGGTCCGGCTGGCTGGAGTCGAACAGGTGCAGGTACCACGAGCCGTCGGCCACGCGCGTCCACGCCGGGCCGCCGAACACCGAGCGCCAGGAGTTCGGGGGCAGCTCGCCGTCCGCGCCGCGGCCGGCGCGGAAGACGTAGCGGGCCCGCTCCGGCGAGCCCGGCGCGCCGGCCAGCGCCTCGCGGAACCAGGCGTGCTCGGCGGAGGTGTGGTTGGGCACCAGGTCCATCACCACGCGCAGGCCCAGCTCGTGGGCGCGCGCGGACAGCGCGGCGAAGTCCTCCAGGGTGCCGAACACCGGCTCGATGCCGCGGTAGTCGGCCACGTCGTAGCCGGCGTCCTTCTGCGGCGAGGGGTACACCGGCGACAGCCACACCGCGTCCACGCCGAGGTCCGCCAGGTGCGGCAGGCGGGCGGTGATGCCCGGCAGGTCGCCCAGCCCGTCGCCGTCGGCGTCGGCGAAGGAGCGGGGGTAGACCTGGTAGATGACGGCGTCGCGCCACCAGGGCCCGGTGCTGCCGGTGGCGCCGTCGTCGGGGCGGGGGCTGGTGTCGGTGCTGCTGCGGCTCACCCGCTCCATCCTGCCGCCCCGCCGCCGGGGGTGCACCGCCGCCGCGCCCCGCCGGCGAGCCCGGTGCCCGGCGCGGCGCGGCGGCGGTGGGTCAGAGGGGCCGCCCGCCCGAGAGGCGGTAGCGCAGCAGGTCCAGGTGGCCGGCGAGCTCGCCGGGCAGGCGCGCGCCGAAGCGGGCGAAGTGCTCCTCGAGCCGGTCGGCCTCGGCCAGCCACGCGTCGGCGTCCACGGCGAACAGCTCGGCCAGGTCGGCCGCGGGCAGGTCCAGGCCGTCCAGGTCCAGCGCCCCCTCGGCCGGCACGTTGCCCAGCGGGGTGAACCGGGCCCCGGCGCTGCCCTCCAGGCGCCGGCAGACCCACTCCAGCACGCGGGAGTTCTCCCCGAAACCCGGCCACAGGAAGCGGCCGTCCTCGCCGCGGCGGAACCAGTTCACCGAGTACACCCGCGGCAGCCCCCGCGCGGGCAGGCGGTCGCGCACCGAGAGCCAGTGCGCGAAGTAGTCACCCATGTGGTAACCGGTGAACGGCAGCATCGCGAACGGGTCGTGGCGCAGCTGCCCCACGGCGCCCTCGGCGGCGGCGGTGCGCTCGCTGGAGACCGTGGCCCCCATGAACACGCCCTGGCTCCAGTCCAGCGCCTCGGCCACCAGCGGCACGTTGGTGGCCCGGCGCCCGCCGAACAGCACCGCGTCGACCGGCACGCCCTCGGGGTCGTCGAACTCCGCGGCCAGGGAGGGGCACCGCCGCGCCGAGACGGTGAACCGCGCGTTGGGGTGCGCCGCGGGAGCGGGGCTGTCCGGCGTCCACTCCCGGCCCCGCCAGTCGGTCAGGTGCGCCGGGGCCTGCTCGGTCATGCCCTCCCACCACACGTCGCCGTCGTCGGTGAGCGCGACGTTGGTGAAGATGACGTCCCGCTCGAGCATCTGCATCGCCGTGGGGTTCGTGGACCACCCGGTGCCCGGGGCGACGCCGAAGAAACCCGCCTCGGGGTTGATGGCGCGCAGCGTCCCGTCGGGCCCGGGGCGCATCCAGGCGATGTCGTCGCCGATCGTCTCCACCGTCCAGCCCGGCACGGTGGGGCGCAGCATCGCCAGGTTCGTCTTGCCGCACGCGGAGGGGAACGCCGCCGCCAGGTGGAACACCCGCCGCTCGGGGGAGGTGACCTTGATCAGCAGCATGTGCTCGGCCAGCCAGCCCTCCTCGCGGGCCATCACCGAGGCGATGCGCAGCGCGAAGCACTTCTTGCCCAGCAGGGCGTTGCCGCCGTAGCCGGAGCCGAAGGAGAAGATCTCCCGGGTCTCGGGGAAGTGCGCGACGTACTTCAGGTCGTTGCACGGCCACGGCACGTCCTCGCGGGTGCGGCCGATGGCGTCCACCAGCGGGAACCCGACGCTGTGCACGGCCGGCACGAACGGGGTGCCGGGGGTCAGGGCGGCCAGCGCCTCCGCGCCCATCCGGGTCATCGTGCGCATGCTCACCACGACGTAGGGGGAGTCGGTGACCTGCACGCCCAGCTGGGAGATCGGCCCGCCGACCGGCCCCATGGAGAACGGCACCACGTACATCGTGCGCCCGCGCATGCAGCCGGCGAACACCCCGGCCAGCTCCTCGCGCAGCACGTCGGGGTCGCGCCAGTTGTTCGTCGGTCCGGCGTCCTCGCGGCGGCGCGAGGCGATGAACGTGCGGCCCTCCACCCGGGCCACGTCGGAGGGCGCCGAGCGCGCCAGGAAGCTGCCCGGGCGCTTGACGGGGTCCAGCGGGATCAGGGTGCCGGAGGCGACCATCCGCGCGGTGAGCCGGTCGAACTCCCCCTGCGAGCCGTCGCACCAGACGACCTCGTCGGGCTGGGTCAGGCGGGCGGTGTCGCGCACCCACGCCAGCAGCGCCGGGTGGTTCGTCGGCGCCCCCACCAGGCGGGGGGCGTCCAGGTCGGCGGCGGTGCGCGACGGCACGGGGAC
>NZ_JAAALM010000669.1 GCF_009906395.1 Kineococcus indalonis | reverse complement strand
GCCCCGCGAGGACCCCCACGACCGCACCGGGCCGGCCTGCGCCGGCCCGCCGACCGCCCGCACCGAGCAGGAGACCGCATGAGCAGCACCACGGCCGGCACCCGACCGGCCGGCCCCGACGGGGCGCCCGCCCTCAGCCACCGGCAGATCATGGCGATCCTGTCCGGCCTGCTGCTGGGCATGTTCCTCGGCGCGCTGGACCAGACGATCGTCTCCACCGCGATCCGCACCATCGCCGACGACCTGGACGGCTTCTCCCTGCAGGCGTGGGCGACGACGGCCTTCCTCATCACGTCGACGATCTCCACGCCGCTGTACGGCAAGCTCTCCGACATGTACGGCCGCCGGCCGTTCTTCATCGCCGCCATCGGCATCTTCGTCGTGGGCTCCGCGCTGTGCGGGATCTCCACCTCGATGTACGAGCTGGCCGCCTGGCGCGCCCTGCAGGGCCTGGGCGCCGGCGGCCTGATGTCGCTGGCGCTGACGATCATCGCCGACGTCGTCCCGGCCCGGGAGCGCGCCAAGTACCAGGCGTGGTTCATGGCCGTCTTCGGCACCTCCAGCGTCCTGGGCCCCGTCGCCGGCGGCTTCTTCTCCGGCCAGGAGTCCCTGCTGGGCCTGGCCGGCTGGCGCTGGATCTTCTGGATCAACGTGCCGCTGGGCGCCCTGGCGATGGCCGTCGTCGTGCGCAACCTCAAGCTGCCCAGGCGCACCACCCGCCACCGCGTGGACTGGCCCGGCGCGCTGACGCTCATCGTGTGCCTGGTGCCGCTGCTCATCGTCGCCGAGCAGGGCCGCGAGTGGGGCTGGGGCTCCGGGCGCGCGCTGCTGTGCTACGCCCTGGGCCTGGTGGGCCTGGTCGGCTTCGTCCTCGCCGAGCGCGCCTACGGCGAGGAGGCGCTGCTGCCGCTGCGCATGTTCCGCGGGCGCACCTTCGTCGTGGGCAGCCTCGGCAGCGCCATCCTCGGCATGGGCATGTTCGGCGCGATGGCCGTGCTGCCGCAGTACCTGCAGGTCGTCAAGGGCTCCTCGCCCACCGTCGGCGGCCTGCAGATGCTGCCCCTGGTGCTGGGCATCATGTCCGCCAGCGCCTTCGCCGGGCAGTTCATCGCCCGCACCGGCCGCTACAAGCCGCTGCCGGTGGTCGGCACCGCCCTGATGGTCGTGGCGCTGTTCCTCTTCAGCCGCGTCGGCGCCGACACCCCCGTGTGGCAGACCATGCTCGTCATGGTCGTCATGGGCTGGGGCCTGGGCGGCAACATGCAGCCGGTCATCCTCGCCGTGCAGAACGCGGCCGGCCCGCGCGAGATCGGCGTGGCCACCTCCTCGGTGACCTTCTTCCGGCAGATGGGCGGCACCCTGGGCACCGCGGTGTTCCTGTCCATCCTGTTCTCCACCCTGGGCGACAACGTCTCCTCCGAGTACCGCTCGGCGGCCTCGCAGCCGGCCTTCGGCGCCGGCCTGCAGCAGGCGGGCCTGGACCAGCAGGGCCTGCAGGGCGTCCTGGCCCGCGCGCAGGACGACACCTCGGTGCTCGCCACGCTGCCGGCGGCCCTGGCGCACCCGTTCAAGGTGGGCTTCACCGACTCGGCGAACCTCATCTACCTGGTGGCGGCCGCCGTCATGGTGCTCGGCTTCGTCACGCTGCTGTTCCTGCCCGCCCTGCCGCTGCGCGGCGCCGGCGGCCACGGGGCGACCGGCGAGACCCCGCAGGCGCCCGCCGCCGGTGCCGCGGACGCCCCCGCCGCCCCGGTGCAGGCCGCCGGCGGCGCCGGTCGCGCCGGGGGCGGCGACGTGGCCGG
>NZ_JAAALM010000668.1 GCF_009906395.1 Kineococcus indalonis | reverse complement strand
CCGCCGGCCCACTCGCCGTAGCGGTAGCGCCCGCCGCGCCGCCGCGCCCAGGACCGGCTCCGCGCATCGCTCATGGCGCGACGCTACGTCGCGGGCCGCCGGTGCGCCACGCCCCGCGGCGGCCCCGGCGGCGCCCCGGGGGCGCCGGGCCCGACGCGGTGTCCGGGCAGGGACGCACATCATGACAGTTTGTCTTTACAAACCAGGGTGCTCGGGTGGCATGATGCGTGCGTCCGCCGACCCGTGACCGAGGAGGCTCCCCCCGTGAGCACCACGACCGCCAGCTCCACCGCCGCCGCTGGCCCGTCCCCCTCGCGGGAGACCGCCCGCCCGCTCGTGCAGCACTGGATCGCCGGTGCCCCCGGCACCGGCGGCGCCCAGCGCCGCGCCGAGGTGTACGACCCCGCCACGGGCCGGGTCACCAAGGACGTGGCGCTGGCCTCGCCGCAGGACGTGCAGGCCGCGGTGGCCGCCGCGAAGGCCGCCTTCCCCGCCTGGCGCGACACCTCCCTGGCCCGGCGCACCGCGGTGCTCTTCGCCTTCCGCGAGCTGCTCAACGCCCGCAAGGGCGAGCTGGCCGCGATCATCACCGCCGAGCACGGCAAGGTCCTCTCCGACGCCCTGGGCGAGGTCTCCCGCGGCCAGGAGGTCGTGGAGCTGGCCTGCGGCATCAACCACCTGCTCAAGGGCGGCTTCTCCGAGAACGCCTCCACGAGGATCGACGTGTACTCCCTGCGCCAGCCGCTGGGCGTGGTCGGCATCATCTCCCCGTTCAACTTCCCGGCGATGGTGCCCATGTGGTTCTTCCCCCTGGCCATCGCCGCGGGCAACACCGTGGTGCTCAAGCCCAGCGAGAAGGACCCCTCCGCGGCGAACTTCATCGCCGCGCTGTGGAAGGAGGCCGGCCTCCCCGACGGCGTCTTCAACGTCCTGCACGGCGACAAGGTCGCCGTCGACGGCCTGCTCACCCACCCCGACGTCGCCTCGATCTCCTTCGTCGGCTCCACCCCCATCGCGCGGTACGTCTACGAGACCGGCACCGCCCACGGCAAGCGCGTGCAGGCCCTGGGCGGGGCGAAGAACCACATGCTCGTGCTGCCCGACGCCGACCTGGACCTGGCCGCCGACGCCGCCGTCAACGCCGGTTTCGGTTCCGCCGGCGAGCGCTGCATGGCCGTCTCGGCGCTGGTGGCGGTCGACTCCGTCGCCGACGAGCTCGTCGGCAAGATCAGGGAGCGGGTCGCGACCCTGCGCACCGGCGACGGCCGCCGCGGCACCGACATGGGCCCGCTGGTCACCGGCGCGCACCGCGACAAGGTGGTCGGCTACGTCGAAGCGGGGCTGGCCGCCGGCGCCGAGCTCGTCGTCGACGGGCGCGAGGTCGTCCCCGACGCCGCCGACGAGCAGGCCGCCGCCGAGGGGTTCTGGCTGGGCCCCACGCTCTTCGACAGGGTCGGCACCGACATGTCGATCTACACCGAGGAGATCTTCGGCCCGGTGCTGTCCGTGGTGCGCGTGTCCGGCTACGACGAGGGCATGGAGCTGATCAACTCCAACCGCTACGGCAACGGGGTGGCCATCTTCACCAACGACGGCGGGGCCGCGCGCAGGTTCCGCAACGAGGTGCAGGTCGGCATGATCGGCGTCAACGTGCCGGTGCCGGTGCCGGTGGCGTACTACTCCTTCGGCGGCTGGAAGGCCTCGCTGTTCGGCGACACCCACGCGCACGGGGTCGAGGGCGTGCACTTCTTCACCCGCGGCAAGGTCGTCACCGAGCGCTGGCTGGACCCCTCGCACGGCGGGCTGAACCTGGGCTTCC
>NZ_JAAALM010000667.1 GCF_009906395.1 Kineococcus indalonis | reverse complement strand
GGACCAGCTGCGCGCCGGCGCGGACTTCGGCGAGGTGACCTACCACGTCGAGGACCACCCCGACTTCCCCGTGCGCGGGTTCATGCTCGACGTCAGCCGCGACCGCGTGCCCACCCGCCGCACCCTGGCCCGCTGGGTGCAGGTGCTCGCCCTGGCCCGCGTGAACACCTTCGAGCTCTACACCGAGCACACCTTCGCCTTCCCCGGCCACGAGGAGGTCTGGCAGGACGCCTCCCCGCTCACCGCCGACGACGTGCGCTGGCTCGACGCGCTGTGCGCCGCGCACGGCATCGACCTGGTGTGCAACCAGAACACCTTCGGGCACATGGAGCGCTGGCTGGCGCACGAGGCGTACGCCGATCGCGCCGAGAACGAGGACGGCTTCACCGCCTGGGGCCGGCACCGCCCGCCCGGCACCGTCGAGCCCACCGCGGAGAACGCCGCGTTCGTCGGCTCGCTGCTGGAGGAGGTCGTCCCCCTCTTCCGCACCCGCCGCGTCAACGTCGGCGCCGACGAGCCGTTCGAGCTGGGCACCGGCAAGAGCGCCGAGCGCGCCGAGCGCGAGGGACTGGGCACCGTCTACTTCGACTACGTCACCGAGGTCGTGCGCCCCTGGCTGGAGCGCGGCTACACCGTGGAGTTCTGGGCCGACGTCTTCGGCGACCACCCCGAGCTCATGGGCCGCGTGCCCGCCGGCGCCGTGCCCGTCGTGTGGCAGTACGACTCCCCGTCGCTGACCGCCGCCGTCATCGACTCCGCCTCCCCCGAGCAGCTGCAGCAGTGGCGCGCCGCCGGCGTGGACGTCGCCGCCCTGCGCAACGGCTTCCGCGACCGCGCCAAGCTGCTGCTGGAGGCCGGCGTGCCGTTCTGGGTGGCGCCCGGGGCGAGCAACTGGAACTCCCTGCTGGGCCGCTTCGACAACGCCGTGGAGAACATGGTCGACGCCGCCCAGGTCGGCCTGGAGAACTCCGCGCAGGGCTACCTGAACACCTCCTGGGGCGACAACGGCCACTGGGACCCGCCGTCGGTGGCGTTCGGGCCGGCCCTGTTCGGCGGCGCCGTCAGCTGGTGCCTGGAGGCCAACCACGACCTCGACGTGGCCGCCGTCCTGGACGAGCACGTCCTGCTGGACCCCACCGGCACCACCGGCCGCGTCCTCGTGCGCGCCGGGAGGGTGTGCGCCGACCTCGGCGTGCCGCTGCTCAACGCCTCCCCGCTGCACCGCGCGCTGCTGGAGGCCGGGGACCTGCCCGGCTGGGCGGTGCCCGCCCCCGAGCGGCTGCGCGCCGCCGTGGACGTGCTGCGCCGCTGCCGCGAGGAGCTGCGCGCCGCCGAGCCCGCCTGCGCGGACGGCGACGTCGTGGTGCGCGAGCTGACCCAGGCGCTGCGCCTGGCCGAGCTGGCCGCCCGGTACCTGCTGCCGCGCGCCGAGGGCGCCGGGCGGCCCGACCCGGCCACCGCCCGCGCCCTGCTCGCCGAGCTCGACGACCTCGTGCAGGAGCAGCGCGCCTGCTGGCTGCTGCGCGCCCGCCCCGGCGGCCTGGACGACAGCACCGCCCGCTTCGCCGTCCTGCGCCGCGCCCTGGTGCGGGCCCTCGCGGGCTGAGCGGTGACGGCCCTGCTGACCGGCCCCGGCCGGGCCGGCGCGGACGGCCGCTCCGGCGTGCGGGTCGGCCTCGACATCGGCGGCACCAAGATCGAGGGCGTGGCCCTCGACGCCGCCGGCACCGTGCTGGCCCGCCGCCGCGCCCCGTCCCCCGAGGGGGTGCGCGCCGTCGTCGAGGCCGCCGCCGCCGTCGTCGACGCGCTGAGCGCCGACC
>NZ_JAAALM010000666.1 GCF_009906395.1 Kineococcus indalonis | reverse complement strand
GTGCCGGCGCCGGCGCCGGCGCCCGTGCCGGTGGCCGGGGTGCTGGCCGCGGACCCCGAGGGCGACGGCTCCGAGGGCGGGAGCACCGCCCCGGTCACCGACGGCGACCCGGCCACGGCCTGGAGCAGCGAGCGGTACGACAGCGCCGTCTTCGGCGGCCTCAAGGGCGGCGTGGGCCTGGTGCTGGACCTCGGCGCGGACGTCGACGTCACCTCCGTGGAGCTGACCGGCGGCGGCGAGGGCGGCGCCGTGGAGCTGCGCAGCACCCCCGGCGGCCCGGACCCGCTGGCCGGCTCCACCGTGCTGGCGCAGTCCCCCGCGGGCGGGGCGCAGGTGCTGGCGCCGCCCGCCCCGGCGCGCACCCGCCAGCTGCTGCTGTGGTTCACGCGTGCCGCCACCGTCGACGGCGAGTTCCGCGTCGCGGTCGGCGACGTGCGGGTGCTGGGCACGCCCGCCGCCCCGTGAGCGGCGCGGAGGACCCGCGCACCGACGCCGAGCTGCTCGCCGCGCACGTCGCCGGCGACCCCGACGCCTTCGGCGAGGTGGTGCGCCGGCACCGCGACCGGCTGTGGGCGGTGGCGCTGCGCACCACCGGCGACCGCGAGGAGGCCGCCGACGCCGTCCAGGACGCCCTGGTCTCCGCGCTGCGCGCCGCGCACCGCTTCCGCGGGGAGTCCGCGGTGACGACGTGGCTGCACCGCATCGTCGTCAACGCCTGCCTGGACCGCGCCCGCCGCCGCGCCGCGCGGCCCACCCGGCCGCTGGAGGAGGGCGCCGGCGCCGAGGGCGACGCCCCGCGCGGCGCCGCCGCGCTGGCCGTCACCGGCGACGGCGCCCCGGCCGTGGAGGCCCGCCTGGACGTCGCGCGCGCGCTGGCGCTGCTGCCGCAGGCGCAGCGCGCGGCGCTGGTGCTCGTCGACATGTACGACGTGCCGGTGGCCGAGGCCGCGCAGGTCCTCGGCGTGGCCGTGGGCACCGTGAAGTCGCGCTGCTCGCGCGGGCGCACCGCGCTGGCGGCGCTGCTGCGCGGCGGGGAGCCGGGCCCGGGCGGGAACCCGTGAGCGCGCGGGCGCGTCACAGGACGGGTCGGTGCGCGAGGGACGTCGTGGGGGGTGCGGGGTGAGCGGAACCGGGGGCCCGGCGGGCGGGGGCCCGCTGCCGCCGGAGGAGGAGCGCGTGCGGGAGCTGCTGCGCGCCTCCGCGGGCGCGGCCGGGCCGATGCCCGCCGACGTGGTCGCGCGCGTGGAGGAGGCGCTGGCCCGGGCCCGCGCGGAGCTGGACGGCGAGCAGGCCGCCGGGCTGGACGGCGGCGCGCGGGTGGCCTCCCTGGGGCAGCACCGCCGCGCCCGCGCGGCGCGCTGGCGCCGCGCCCTGGTCCCCGTCGCCGCGGCCGGCCTGCTGGTCGCCGGGGTGGGCGCCGTGGTGCAGCAGGGCGGGCTCGGCGGGTCCTCCGGGTCGGGGTCCTCCGGCGCGGGCTCCGCGGCGGACGCTCCCGCCGCCGCGAGCGCGGCCGGTGCGCCCGTGCTGCGCAGCGACGCCGACTACGCCGACGAGGCCGCCCTGCTCGCCGCCGGCTCCGCCCTGCTGGAGGACCCCACCGGCACGGGCGGGCAGCCCTCGGGGGCCCGCTCCGGGGGGGAGCCCGAGCGCGACACGCTCGCCGCCCCCGCGGCGCCGGGCGCGCCGGCCGCCGTGCCCGACGAGTCCCAGCGCCCCGCCGCCGAGTGCGCCCTGGGGTGCGCGGCCGCGCTGGGGGTGGACCCCGCCTCCGTGGCCGCGGTGGAGGTCGCCTCGTGGCGCTCGCTGCCCGCCGCGCTCGTGGTGC
>NZ_JAAALM010000665.1 GCF_009906395.1 Kineococcus indalonis | reverse complement strand
CCGGCGCCGACGGCCGCGCGGTGGCGCTGCTGCCGCGGCTGGGCGCGGCCACCGGGTTCGGCATCTCCGTGGAGCCCGCCGCGGGCTCGCAGCAGCCGACGACGACGCCCGTGGTGCTCACGACGCTGCCGGCTTGAGCGGGCCGGCGGCGGCACCGGGGCGGCGGGCCGGTGTCGCCGCCGCCGGCCGCGGAGGGCAGGATCGGCGCGTGAGCGATCCCGGTCAGCCCGCCGTCCACGTCCTGCACGAGAACCCCGAGTGGATGCCGCCGTTCGTGGAGGCGTTCGCCGCCGAGGGCGTGCCGCTGGTCGAGCACGTCCTCACCGGCGGGGAGCTGGACCTGGCCGAGCGCCCGGCACCGGGCGTGTGGTGGTCGCGCATGTCGGCCTCGGCGCACACCCGCGGCCACCTCGCCTCCACCGCGCACACCCGCGCGGTGCTGTCGTGGCTGGAGGCCGCCGGCGCGCGCACCGTCAACGGCCGCGCGGTGCTGGAGCTGGAGCTGAGCAAGGTCGCGCAGCTGAGCGCGCTGGCCGCCGCGGGCGTGGAGGTGCCCCGCACACTGGCCGTGGTCGGCGGCGACCTGGGCGCGGCGGCGCGCCGCTTCGCGCAGCGGGTCGAGGGCCCGTTCGTCACCAAGCACTCCCAGGGCGGCAAGGGTCTGGGGGTGGCGCGCTTCTCCGGCTACGAGGAGTTCGCCGACACCCTGGCCTCCGGCGGCCTGGAGGAGCCGGTCGACGGCGTGTGGCTGCTGCAGGAGTTCATCACCTCCGCCGACGACAGCGTCACCCGCGCCGAGTTCGTGGGCGGGGAGTTCCTCTACGCGCTGCGCGCCGACACCGCCCGGGGCGGCTTCCAGCTGTGCCCGGCGGACGCCTGCGCGATCGACCCCGCCACCGGCCGGCCCGTGCTGCCGCCGGGCGCCACCGTGGCGCAGGAGCCGGGGGAGACGATCTTCTCGCTGCGCGAGGGGTTCGAGCACCCCGTGCTGGAGCGGTACGCGCACTTCCTGCGCGGCAACGGCATCGAGATCGCCGGCATCGAGTTCATCACCACCGCCGACGGGCGCGTGGTCACCTACGACGTCAACACCAACACCAACTACAACGCTGCGGTGGACGCCGCCGCGCCGCGCTCGGGGCCGCGCGAGATCGCCCGGTACACCGGGCGCCTGCTGCGCGAGCGGGCCGGCTGAGCGGCCGGTGCGCCGGCGCACCCTCGCGCCGGCGCACCGGTGGCGGTGCGGGAGGCGGGACTCGAACCCGCACGCCCGGAGGCACAGGAACCTAAATCCTGCGTGGCTGCCAGTTACACCACTCCCGCTCGCGACGGACGAGCCTAGCCCAGCGCGGCGGGGCGGGCGCGGCGCCCGCGCGCCCCGCCCCCGGCTCAGTCCGCGTCCAGGCCCAGGTCGCGGCGCAGCTTGGCAACGTGCCCCGCGGCCCGCACGTTGTACTGCGCCAGCTCCACCCGGCCGGCGGGGTCGACGACGACGGTGGAGCGGATCACGCCCACCGAGGTGCGCCCGTAGTTCGTCTTCTCGCCCCACGCCCCGTAGGCCTCCAGCACCTGGTGGCCGGCGTCGGACAGCAGCGGGAAGGTCAGCCCGTCGCGCTCGGCGAAGGAGGCGAGCTTGGCGACGGGGTCCGGGGACACGCCCAGCACCCGGTAGCCGGAGGCGGCCAGCGCGTCGAGGGAGTCGCGGAAGTCGCACGCCTGCGCGGTGCAGCCGGGCGTCATGGCGGCCGGGTAGAAGTACACGACGACGTGCTCCCCGCTCAGCTGCGACAGCGTCACGGTGCTGCCGTCGTGGGCGGGCAGGGTGAAGTCGGG
>NZ_JAAALM010000664.1 GCF_009906395.1 Kineococcus indalonis | reverse complement strand
CCGCGAACCGGTGCCCAGGTTGCCCGGCCCCTGCGCGACCACCACCACGTCCGCCCCGGCCACCAGCCGCGCCGCCAGCAGCCCGCTGTGCACGGTGGCCGCCTCCAGGTCGCCGCCGAAGCTCTGCCCGGTGCTCACGCACGCGTCCAGCCAGCCCGCCGCGCGCAGGCCCGCCACGGCGCGCGAGAACGCCGCCGGCAGCGCCCCGCCGTCGGTCATCACGTACGCCACCCGCGCGCCCGGCGCGCCGGCGCGCACCCCGGCCACCACGGCGGGCACCGCCGAGTGCAGGTCGGCCACCACCACCGGGGTGCCGGCCAGGTCGTCCGCGCCGGCCAGCAGGTCGTGGTGGGCGGACTCCTGCTCGTCCACGCCCAGCACCATCGCCTGCAGCGGCGTGTAGCGGGCCTTGACCAGGTGCCCCGGACCCGCCGGCGGGTCCGGCGGCAGCGCCTCGGGCAGCGCCACGACCATCGCGTACCCGCCGGTGCCCAGCCCGCGCGCCAGCGCCGCGGTGTTCAGCAGGACCCGCTCACCGGGGGCCGGGCGGCCCACCAGGGCGGTGTAGGCCAGCGCGCGCACCACCGCGCCGGGCGAGTCGGCCGCCGACGGGTGCGCGACCGCCCCCGCCGGGGCGCCCTGCACGAGCACCTCGCACTCCACCGCGCCGGGCCACTCCCGGCGCACCCGCTCGACCGTCCCCGAACGCCAGCGCAGCACCCGTCGACCCTAGGGCCTGCCCCGGTGCCGCCCGCCCCGCCGCCGAGGCGGCCCCCGGCGCGGCGCTGCGCAGCGCGCCCAGCGCCCGGACGGGCACGGCGCCCAGCACCGCCGGCACCGCGGCGGGCACCTCGTACAGCCAGCCCGCACCGGCCCGGCGCGCGGCGGCGTGCAGCGCCAGCGGCAGCGCGACGGCCAGCGCCACCGCCGCCACCGGCAGCCACCCCGGCCGCGCGCCGCGCGCGCCCAGGCCCAGGGCCACCGCCGCGCTCACGCCCACCCCGACGACCAGCTCGTGCACCAGGTACACCGGCAGGGTGGAGCGCCCCAGCCGGCCCAGGGCCGCGCTGAGCGCGGCGGTGCCGGGCAGGGACGTCAGCAGCACGGCGGACGCCAGCCCGCAGACCACGGCCACCGCGCTGACGGCGCTGCCCGCGCCCGGTGCCTCCAGCAGCCCGCGCCCGTGCGCGGTCAGCACCGCCGCGCCCGCCGCGCTCAGCGCCGCCGCCGGCAGCACCCGCAGCGCGCCCAGGGCGCGCAGCAGCTGCGCGCGCAGGCACCAGCCCAGCAGGAAGAACACCCAGCAGCGGGCCATCTGGTGCCACACGTAGAACGGTGCGCGCAGCAGCTCCTCGCTGGCCGCCACCGACAGCACCGCCGCCGGCAGCAGCACCAGCGGCGCGCGCCGACCCAGCGCCCGCGCCAGCGCCGTGAACGCCGCCAGCGCGTACAGGTACCACAGCCCCGTCGTGGGCCGCACCGGCGCCAGCAGCAGCGGCACCACGCTGTCGGTCTCCCAGGGCTGGAAGCGGGGGGTGACCGCGCTGAAGACCGCGAAGCGCACCAGCGACCACAGCAGGAACACCCACAGCAGCGGCACCAGGCGCGAGCGCACCAGGGACCCCCAAGGGCGCCGGGCCGCCGAGGCCGCCAGCAGCCCCGAGACCAGGAAGAACAGCGGCATCCGCAGCAGCACCAGCTCGCCGTTCACCGCCCGCCACGCCGCGGGCAGCAGGTGCGCGGCGTCCAGGTGCAGCACCGAGTGGTGCAGCACGACGAGCACGATGGCCAGGCCCCGGCACACGTCGAGGGCGGGCAGTCGGCGCACGGGCGGGGGC
>NZ_JAAALM010000663.1 GCF_009906395.1 Kineococcus indalonis | reverse complement strand
TCCCCCGCCTCCCCCGCACCCGCCGCGCGCCCGACCGCGCTGGTGACGGGGGCGACCGCCGGCCTGGGCGCCGGCTTCGCCGACCGCCTCGCCGCCCGCGGGCACGACCTGGTGCTGGTCGCGCGCGACGCGGCGCGCCTGGAGGACAGCGCCGCGCGCCTGCGCGCGCGGCACGGGGTGGCGGTGGAGGTGCTGGCCGCGGACCTGGCCGACCGGGCGGCGCTGGCGCGCGTGGCCGAGCGGGTGGCGGACCCGGCGCGCCCGGTGGACGTGCTGGTCAACAACGCCGGCTTCGGCCTCAAGCAGCGCTTCTTCGACGGCGACCCGGCCGACCACGAGCGGATGTTCGACGTGCTGTGCCGCGCGGTGCTGGTGCTCTCGCGCGCCGCGGCGGGCGCGATGGTGCCGCGCGGGCGCGGGCACGTGCTCAACGTCGGTTCGGTGGCGGGCATGGTGCCCGGCGGGGGGCACTACTCGGCCGCCAAGGCGTACGTCATCGTGCTCACCGAGACGCTGGCCGGGGAGCTGCGCGGCACCGGCGTGGGCGCCACCGTGGTCGCCCCGGGGTACGTGCGCACGGAGTTCCACGCGCGCTCGGGGATGCGCTCGGGGGGGCGCTCGGCGCTGACGCAGCGCGTGTGGCTGGACGTGGACGACGTCGTGGACGCGGCGCTGGACGACACGTTCGCCGGCCGGGTCGTCAGCGTGCCCACGCGCCGCTGGAGGGCGGTGTCCACGGTGCTGGACGTGGTGCCGCGCTCGGTGGTCAGCCGGGTGTGGAACTCGATGCCGGGCGGGGCCAGGCGCCGCCACCCCGGGGGCGGGCGCTGACGGGTCACCCCGTCAGCTCACAACGCAGGGTAGCCATCCGATAACCTAGCGTTGTGAACCGTGCCCCCTCGGCCGGGTCCACGGGGGCGGTCGTCGACGACGAAGCAGCCCGCCTGGCGGCCCTGCGCGACTACGTCGACGTCACCGCCGCACCGCCCCACGAGCTGCAGGCCGTGGTGCGCCTGGCCACCCGGGTCACCGGGCTGCCCAACGCCGTGGTCAACGTCATCGACGAGAAGCTGCAGCGGCAGCTGGCCGCCGAGGGCTTCGAGCGCGGCGACTGCGCGCGCGAGGACTCCATGTGCGTGCACACCCTGGGCGCGGGCGCGTTCGTCGGCACCGTCGACGCCAGCGGCGACCCGCGCTTCGCCGCCAACCCCTGGGTCGACGGCCGGCTCGGTGCCGTGCGCGCCTACGCCTCCGCCCCCCTGCTCACCCCCGACGGCCTGGCCCTGGGCACCCTGTGCGTCTTCGACTCCGCCCCGGGCGCGCTGAGCGCCGCCCAGCGCGCCGGCCTCGCCGACCTCGCCTCCCTCGTCGTGTCGATCTTCGACCGCGAGCGCCGCGCCCGCCAGGAGGTCGAGACCCGCGAGGCCGTCCTGCGCGCCGAGCGGGCCGCCGAGACCGCCCGCGCGCTGCAGACCGCCCTGCTGCCCCCCTCCCTGCCCCGCGGCGGCGCGGTCGACCTGGTCGCCCGCTACCTGCCCGGCACCGGCGGCAGCGAGGTCGGCGGGGACTTCTACGACGCCGTGCGCACCGAGAACGCCCTGGTCGTCGTCATGGGCGACGTGCAGGGCCACAACAGCGCCGCCGCCGCGCTGATGGGCCAGGTGCGCACGGCGGTGCGCGCGTACGTCAGCGAGGGCCACGAGCCCTCCGCGGTGCTGGAGCGCACCAACCGGCTGCTGCTCTCCACCGGCGCGGAGCTGTTCGCCACCTGCTGCCTGCTCTCGCTGGACGAGGACACCGGCGAGGTCGTCCTCGCCAGCGCCGGGCACCCCCCGCCCGTGC
>NZ_JAAALM010000662.1 GCF_009906395.1 Kineococcus indalonis | reverse complement strand
CCTCGGCCGCCGAGGCGGGCGCGGCCAGGCCGACGGCCAGGGCGACGGCGATGAACGGGGGGACCGCGTGGAAGGCGCACCGGCGCACGGTGAAGGCGCGGGCGGGTCCGGAAGGGCTGGTCATCGGGGCTCTCTCTTCGCGCAGCACCGCGGCGGCGGCCGGGGCCGTCGCTGCGGGTCACCCGCGAAGACGGCGGGTGACCACTCGAGATTGAGAGCTCACCGATGCGCTGAGCAAACGCCACGCACCCGTTCGGAGACACCGAGCACCCCGGTGGCGGGATGGCCGTTACTGCCCGTCACCGAGGAGCACGCAGAGCGTTCAGCTGCCGTAGACGGTGCGCCCGTCGTCCAGGACGAGCTTGTCCAGCCGGCGCGTCAGGTGCAGCGACTCCAGGACGAACTCCACGCCCGAGGCCGCGCGCCCCGGCGTCGGCTCGTCACCCAGCCCGAGGCGGTCCAGCACCTGCCCCAGCCCGGGCACCGTGCCCACCTGCTCCAGCAGCCGCGCCGCCGGCACCAGGTCGCCCGTCTCGATCGTGCGGCCCTGCGTCACCAGGGCGCTGAAGCCGGACAGCTCCGCACCGCCCAGGCGGGCGCGGTACGTCTCGGCCACCGCGGTGCGCAGCAGGTGCTCCAGCACCTCGCTCTCGCGGCCCTCCTCGCCCTGCTCGAACTCCACCTTGCCGCCCAGCACGCTGACCACCGTGTGCAGGTCGCCCACCCGCGCCACCGGCTCGCCCTCCTCCCCGGCCAGCGCCGCCCGGCGCAGCGCCGCCGCCGCCACCGTCTCCGCCGCCGCGATCGAGAAGCGCGCCGAGACCCCCGAGGCGGGGTCCACCGCCGGCGACTCGCGCACCGCGCGGGTGAAGCGCGCCAGCACCTCCAGCAGGTGGTCGGGCACCTCCGCCACCGTGCGCGCCTCCTGGCGCACCAGGTCCACCTCCAGCTCCACCTCGAGCGGGTAGTGGGTGCGCACCTCCGCGCCGAAGCGGTCCTTCAGCGGCGTGATGATGCGCCCGCGGTTGGTGTAGTCCTCCGGGTTCGCGCTGGCCACCAGCAGCAGGTCCAGCGGCAGGCGCAGCTGGTAGCCGCGCACCTGGATGTCGCGCTCCTCCAGCACGTTCAGCAGCGAGACCTGGATGCGCTCGGCCAGGTCCGGCAGCTCGTTGATCGCGAACACGCCGCGGTTGGTGCGCGGCACCAGGCCGAAGTGGATCGTCTCCGGGTCGCCCAGCGCGCGGCCCTCGGCGACCTTCACCGGGTCCACGTCGCCGATCAGGTCGCCCACCGAGGTGTCCGGGGTGGCCAGCTTCTCGCCGTAGCGCAGGGAGCGGTGCAGCCACCCCACCGCCAGGTCCTCGCCCTCGGCCAGCACGCGCCGGCGCGAGGCCGGGGTCAGCGGGGCGTACGGGTGCTCGTTGAGCTCGCTGCCCTCGATCACCGGCGTCCACTCGTCCAGCAGGCCGACCAGCGAGCGCAGCAGGCGCGTCTTGCCCTGCCCGCGCTCGCCGAGCAGCACCACGTCGTGCCCGGCCAGCAGGGCGCGCTCCAGCTCGGGGGCGACGGTGTCCTCGTAGCCCAGCACGCCGGGGAAGCGGTCCCGGCCCGCGCGCATGCGCTCCAGCAGGTTGCGGCGCAGCTCCTCCTTGACGGTCTCGTGCCGGTGACCGGAGGCGCGCAGCGCACCCAGGGTGCGGGGCAGGTGGGCGGGCGGCTCCATGGGGAGCGCGGTGGCGGTCGAGGCGCGGTCGTCGCGGGTGCTCACGCGCCGAACCTACGTCGCATCCGCGCCGTCCACACCCCCCGCGCACCGCCGTCCCCGGCGCGCCGGGGACGGCGGTGCGCGGGG
>NZ_JAAALM010000661.1 GCF_009906395.1 Kineococcus indalonis | reverse complement strand
GGCCAGGGCGCTGCAGGTCAGGGCGCCGCGCGGGCCCGCCCCCTGCTGCTCGCCGGCGCCCTGACCTGCAGCGCCCTGGCCACCGGCCTCGCCCTGGCGGGCCTGCGCCCGCCCTCCGTCGCCGTGGCCGCCGCCGGCCTGGCCCTGGCGCTCACCGGGGCGCTGACGGGCGCGCTGACCGGGGCGCTGACCGGGGCGCTGACCGGGGTCCAGCGTCGGGTGCGCCCGGCCCCGGACCCCCGCGCGGGGCGCTCCCGGCTCAGACGCGGAAGCGGCCGACCAGCTCGCTGAGCTCCCCGGCCATGCGGTGCACCTCGGTCGTGGCCGCCCGGCTCTCCGCGACACCGGCCGCGGTCGTGCCCGCCGCCGCGCTGATCTCGCGCACGCCGCCGGCGATCTCCCCGGCCCCCGAGGCGGCGTCGCCGACGCTGCGGCTCATCTCCTGCGTGGTGGCCGCCTGCTCCTCCACCGCCGAGGCGATGGTCGTCTGGTGGGCGTTGATCTCCCCGATGACCTCGCCGATGCCCTCGATGGCGCGCACCGCCTCGCGGGTGTCCTCCTGGATGGTGGACACGCGCCGGGAGATGTCCTCGGTGGCGCGGGCGGTCTGCTGCGCCAGCTCCTTGACCTCCCCGGCGACGACGGCGAAGCCCTTGCCGGCCTCCCCGGCGCGGGCGGCCTCGATGGTGGCGTTGAGCGCCAGCAGGTTCGTCTGCTCGGCGATGGCGGTGATGGCCTTGACGACGTCGCCGATGCGCTCGGAGGAGCCGCCCAGGCGGGCGACGGTCTCGCTGGCGCGCCCGGCCAGGTCCCCGGCGCGCGCGGCCACCGTGGTCGCCTCGGCCGCGCCGCCGGCGATGTCGCGGATCGCCGCCTGCATCTCGGTGGCGCCCAGCGAGACGGCGCCCACGTTGGCCGAGACGGCCGAGGCGGTGCCGGCCGCGCCCTCGGCGGCCAGCGCGGTGCGCTCGGCGGCCTCGCCGATGCGGGCGCTGCTCTCGGTCAGCGAGGAGGTGGCCGAGGACAGGGCGCTGGCCGAGCCGCCGATCGCGGTGATCGTCGTGCGCACGCTCGTGCGGGCGCGCTCCAGGGCCGCGGCCATGCGGCCCACCTCGTCGGCGCTGTCCACCTGCGCGCCCACGGTCAGGTCCCCGGCGGCCATCGCCTCCAGCGACTGCGACACCCGGTGCAGCGGGCGCACGATGGAGCGGATCACCAGGGCGCCCAGCAGGCCGGCGACGGTCGTGCCGCCGACGAGCGCGGCCAGCACGGCCACCCGCGCGGAGGCGGCGGTGCGCTCCACGGAGGCGGCGCGCTGCTGCGCCTCGGCGTCCTCGGCGGCCTCCACCGCGTCCAGGGTGTCGGCGACCACGCCGATGAGGGGCTGCGCCACGTCCGAGGACGCCGTCGCCCAGGCCTGCGCGTCGCCCGCCTCCGACAGCGGCAGCAGCTGCTCGTCGCGGACCTGGCGCCACTGCTCCCACGTCCGCGTGAAGGTGCTCCAGCCCTCGGGGTCCACCAGGGCGCCGCGGGTCCCGGACCCGTACTCCGCCGCCCAGCGGTCCAGCTCCTCGTCGGACTCGACGATCTTCTGCGCGAACTCCGCCTTGGCGTCGGCGCCGGGCACGGCGGCGTGCTGCGCCACCAGCATCCGCGTCTTGATCTCCTCCTGGTGCACGCGGCCCAGGGCGGTCTTCGCCAGGACGCTCTCGCCGTAGAGGGCGTCGGCCTCCTCGGCGGTGCGGTCCAGGGCCACCAGCGAGCCGGTGCCCACGCCGACCGCCACCAGGCCCAGCGCGCCCAGGGCGGTCAGGACCTTCGTGCGCACGCTGCGGTCGGCGAAGGGGCGGGAG
>NZ_JAAALM010000660.1 GCF_009906395.1 Kineococcus indalonis | reverse complement strand
CGGTGTACGTGAAGGACCCCGACCGCACGCGCTCCCCGCCGCCCGCGGCGAGCGCGTGCGGTCCGCTCCCGTGGCGGCGCCCCTCGAACCACACCTCCACCGCCCGGCCCGGGCCGGCGCCGCGCACCTGCCCGCGCAGCTCGGCGTAGTAGTCGTCGTTCTCGTCGCCGTAGCGCTCCCCGCCGCCCCACTCCGCGACCGGCGCCCGGCGCACCGGGCCGCCGTCGACGCGGTAGTTCAGCGTCACGTCGCGCAGGGCGCGCTTGGCCACGACCGCCACCGTCTGCGGGTCGCCGTGCGACACCGAGAACGTGTCGAGGCGGAAGTCCTCGGCCGTGCGCCCCACCACGGAGACGGGGTCGTCCGGGTCGGCCGCCGAGCGCGCCACCGCGAGGGCGAAGGGGACGTTCTTCTCGAACTCCGCGCGCACCAGCGCCTCGTCGTCGGGGAACTCGAAGCCGCTGCCGCACTGCTCGGGCTCCCACGCGTCGCCCTCGACGGAGGCGGCGGCCGCGGCGCAGGTGGACATCTCCGGGGTGAACCCCAGGGTGCCGTGCGCCTCCTGCAGGTGGGAGTCCGTGTCGCCGTTGGTGGTGTACAGCTCGGCGGACAGGTCCGGGTCGTACCCGGGCACGGCGGGGTCGGCGTCGTCGCCCACCATCGCCTCGTAGAGCACGTCGTCCGGGCTGGGCGTGGCCACCTGCCAGCCGATGCCGTGCAGCAGCAGCTCGGCGGCGGAGTGGTAGTTCACGAAGAACTCCGGGGTGATCCGCCCCACGAGCTCGTCCAGGGCCCGCGTCTCCGGCTCCGAGGCCGGCGAGGGGCCGCGGTAGGTCTCGCTCGCCGGGTCCGGTGAGGAGCCCTCGTCGTCGTAGCCCCACCGGGTGGGGAAGTTGCGGTTCAGGTCGACCCCGTCGGCGGGGGTGGTCTCACCGTCGCCGTCGTTGTCGCGCAGGTTCTTGCGCCACAGCCGCTGGCCCTCCTCGAACGAGAAGTCGTAGCCGTCCGGGTTGGCCACCGGCACGAACCACAGCTCGCTGCCCCGCAGCAGCTCCGTGGTCGCCGGGTCGCTGCCGTGGCCGTCCAGCACCCGGTCGAGCAGGCGGCGCACCATCTCCGGGGTGATCCACTCCCGGGCGTGCTGCGCGCCCACGTACACCGTCGCGGGCCTGCTGCCCTCGGGGACCTCGCCGGCGCCGGCGGTGACCCGCACGGCGAGGACCTCCTGGCCGCGCACGCTGCGGCCGAACGGCACGAGCTGCGCGAGGCCGGGGTGCTCGGCGACCTGCTCGCGCAGCTCCTCGGCCAGGCCGCCGGGGCCGGCGTAGCGGCGGAAGACCGGTGCGGCCGGGGCGGCCAGGGTGTCCCGCCGCGGCGCGGCCGCCGGGGCGGGGGCCACGTCCACCCCGCGCGCGGCCAGCCGCCGCGCCTGCTCGCCGCTGAGCACCGCCTCCACGCGCACGGAGCCGGGGGCGGCGCCGGGGCCGGGGTCGGTGAGGACGAGCTCGTGGCGGTCCAGGCCCAGGTCGCTCAGCGCGCCGAGCCCGGCGGCGTCGAGCACCCCGGTGTGCACGGCGAGCCGGTCGGCGCCCGCAGCGCGTGCCGCTCCCGGTGCCGGGCCCGCGTGCGCCGGCGCGACGCCGGCGAGCAGCGGCGCGAGAAGGGCGAGGGCGGAGAGCGCGGTGACGGTGCGACGGCGCATGGCGTCCCCCACGGGAGGTCCGGCTGGCGAGCGGAGCGCCCACGGTCGTCCCGCCGCGCGACGCCTGTCAACGCCTGTCAACGCCCTGCGACTGCCACGTCCCGCGGCCCCGCACCGCGCCGCCCCGCACCGCGCCGCCCCGCACCGCGCTGCCCCGCAC
>NZ_JAAALM010000065.1 GCF_009906395.1 Kineococcus indalonis | reverse complement strand
GGGATGCTCGTGGCCGGGGCGGGCGCCCCGGCGCAGCCGCCCGCCGCCGGCGGCGCGCTGCCGGACGGCGCCCGCCCCGCGCTGGCGCTGCTGCGGGCGCCGCAGGAGCTGGCCGGCGCCCTGGCCCGCCTGCTCGGCGACGTCGTCGTCGTCGCCGACCTGGACGCCGCGCGCGCCCTGGTCGCCGCGCGCCCCGACCTGGTGGCCGCCACCCGCGACGGCGACGTCCTCTCCGCGCACCGCGCCGCCGGCGGGTCGGCCTCCGCGCCCAGCCTGCTGCAGGTGCAGGCCGCCGTCGACGAGGCCACCGACGCCCTCAGCGCCGCCGAGCACCGCCTGCAGCGCGCCCAGTTCGCCCTCACCAGCGCCCAGCACGCCCGCGAGCGGGCCGCCGAGCGCGTCGAGGCCGCCCTGGACCGCCTGCACGAGAACGACGCGCGGATGAACGCGGTCGCCGAGCAGCTCGCCCAGCTCGGCGCGGCCGTGCGCTCGGCGGCCGCCGAGGCCGAGCGCGCCGCCACCACCCGCACCCAGGTCGCCCAGCGGCTGGAGGCCGACCGGGCCCAGCACGCCGAGCTGGGCGAGCGCTTCGAGGCCGCCTCCGCCGCCCCGGAGGACGACGAGGCCGCCACCTCCACCGACGAGCGCGACCGCCTGGCCGAGCACGCCCGCTCCCTGGGCCGCGCCGAGACCGAGGCGCGCCTGGCGCTGCGCACCACCGAGGAGCGCGTGCGGGCCCTGGCCGGGCGCGCCGACGCCCTGGAGCGGCAGGCCGCCGAGGAGCTGCGCGCCCGCGAGCGCGCCGCCGCCCGCCGCGCCCGGCGCGCCGAGCAGGTGCGGGTGGCCGGGGAGGTGCGCGAGGGCGCCGAGCGCGCCCTGTCGCGCTGGGCGGCCTCCGCGGCGGAGGCCGCGCGGCTGCGGCAGGCCGCGGAGGCCGCCCGCGCCCGCTTCGACGAGGAGGTCGCCGGCGCCCGGCGCGCCGTGGAGTCCCTCACCGCCGAGCAGCAGCGCCTGGGCGACTCCCGGCACGCCGACGAGGTCGCCCGCGCCCAGCAGCGCTGGCGCATCGACCAGCTGCGCACCCGCGCGGTGGAGGAGCTGGGCACCGACCCGGACGTCCTGGTCGCCGAGTTCGGCCCCGACCAGCTCGTGCCGCCCTCCCCGCCGGCGCCGGGCGACCCCGAGCCGGACGGGGCGCCGCAGCCGCGCCCGTACGTGCGCGCCGAGCAGGACAAGCGCCGCCGCGCCGCCGAGCGGGCCCTGGCCCAGCTCGGCACGGTCAACCCGCTGGCGCTGGAGGAGTACGCGGCGATGGAGGAGCGCCACGCGTTCCTCGTGACCCAGTCCGACGACCTGAAGAAGTCCCGCAAGGACCTGCTGGACATCGTCAAGGAGGTCGACGAGCGCGTCGAGCGCGTCTTCGCCGAGGCCTTCGCCGACGTCTCCGCGCAGTTCGAGCAGGTCTTCCCCCGCCTCTTCCCCGGCGGCGAGGGCCGCCTGGTCCTCACCGACCCCTCCGACATGCTGACCACCGGCATCGAGGTGGAGGCCCGCCCGGCGGGCAAGAAGGTCCGGCGCCTGTCGCTGCTGTCCGGCGGGGAGCGCTCGCTGGCCGCGGTGGCGATGCTCGTGTCGATCTTCCGCGCGCGCCCCAGCCCCTTCTACGTGCTGGACGAGGTGGAGGCGGCGCTGGACGACGCCAACCTCTCGCGCCTGATCACCCTCTTCGAGGAGCTGCGCACCTCCAGCCAGCTCATCGTCATCACGCACCAGAAGCGCACCATGCAGATCGCGGACGCGCTGTACGGGGTGACGATGCGCGGCGACGGCGTGAGCACGGTCGTCAGCCAGCGGCTGCGCGAGCCGGCGCCCGCCTGAGCGGTCCCGGCGGCGGGTGCGGGGTCGGGTGCGGTGGCCGTGCGGTGACGAGATCGCGACCGATCGGTCACGGACCGGCAACACCGCCGCGGCGGAGTGGTGCGGGCGTGGCGCGCGGGGCACTGTGGACCTCGTGGTGCTGACGACCCTGATCGTGACGTTCGTCCTCGTGGTGGGGCTCGCGCTGGCGGTCCTGCTGTCCGTCGCCGCGCCGCCCATGCGCGCCCGGGGCAGCCGCCTGGTGGCGCGCCTGGACGCGCTGGCCGAGCGCTGGGCCCCGCTGCTGGTGCGCGCGGCCCGCCGCGCCCGCCTGCGCGCGGCCCGCGCCGCCGAGCACCTCGGCCAGCGCGTCGCCACCCACCGCGCCGGCTCCGCCGAGGAGCGCGGCGCGGCGCGCGCCCGCTGAGCGCGGCAGCACCCGCCCTGGCAGTCCGCCCCGCTCGACCCCGCGCACCCGCGCGTCGCTGACGCGGCGGCGGGCGCCGCCGCGTCCGTCTGGGAGGATCGGCGCCCGTGGAGACCCTGGACATCCTCATCGGCGTCGCCGTCCTGATCGTCCTGGCGGCGGTGGGGGCCGTGGCCGGGCTGGTGCGCCCCCGCCGGCGCCGCTCGTCGCTGCCGCGCGGGGCGGGGGGAGCCGGCCGCTCGGTCCTGGGCCCGCGCTCGGACACCGACCCCCTGCCCGGGGTCGGCGACGACGCGGAGGTGCCGCGGGACTCGCCCAGCCGGGCGGTGGACGTCGTGGAGCTGCCGGAGGAGCCCTCCGGCCCGCTCACCGAGCGCCCCGCGCCGGCCGCCGGGCGCCTGGTGCGGCTGCGCGAGCGCCTGGCGCGCTCGAACTCCGCCCTCGGGCAGGGCCTGCTGGCGCTGCTCTCGCGCGACACCCTCGACGAGTCCACGTGGGAGGAGGTCGAGGAGACGCTGCTGCTGGCGGACGTGGGCGTCGGGCCGACCACCGAGATCGTCGACCACCTGCGCGAGCGCGTGCGGGTGCTGGGCACCCGCGAGCCGGCGCAGCTGAAGGAGATGCTGCGCGAGGAGCTGCTCGCGGCGGTGGACGCCGGGCTGGACCGCTCCCTGGCCACCGAGCGCCGCGGCGAGCGCCCGGCCGTCGTCCTCGTCGTGGGCGTCAACGGCACCGGCAAGACCACGACGGTGGGCAAGCTGGCCCGGGTCCTGGTGGCCGAGGACAAGGACGTCGTGCTGGGCGCGGCGGACACCTTCCGCGCCGCCGCGGCCGAGCAGCTGGCCACGTGGGGCGAGCGCGTGGGCGTGCCCACCGTGCGCTCCGAGCGCGACGGGGCCGACCCCGCGGCGGTGGCCTTCGACGCCGTCAAGGCGGGCATCGAGGCCGACGCCGACGTCGTGCTCGTCGACACCGCCGGCCGCCTGCAGAACAAGGCCGGCCTGATGGACGAGCTGGGCAAGGTCAAGCGGGTCCTGGAGCGGCACGGCCCGGTCGACGAGGTGCTGCTGGTGCTGGACGCCACCACGGGGCAGAACGGCCTGCGCCAGGCCGCGGTGTTCTCCGAGGTCGTGCAGGTCACCGGCATCGTGCTCACCAAGCTGGACGGCACCGCCAAGGGCGGCATCGTCGTGGCGGTGCAGCGCCAGCTGGGCGTGCCGGTGAAGCTGATCGGGCTGGGCGAGGGGCCGGACGACCTGGCGCCCTTCGAGCCGGAGGCGTTCGTGGACGCGCTGCTGTCCTGAGGGCCGCGCACCCCGCCGGGCCCCGTCGCACCGCGTGCGGCGGGGCCCGGCGCGTCCCCCGTGCGGGGCATCGGCGATCACGGTGCGTGGGGCCGGGGCGACCCGCTGCTCCGGACGGGGGACGCGCCCGGGCGCGTAACACGAAGTTCACACGGGGGCGGCGCTCGTCACCGACGCGAAACACGGAGCGGTCGCGGGCGTAACACGGCGAGTCCACGGTGGACCCGCTCCACCGACCAGCCCGCGCCGCACCGCGCCGCGGCGACCCGTCCCCCCGCCGGCGCGCGCCGGCCTCGCGGAAGGCCCTGTTGCCCATGGACACCGGTGACACCGCCTGGATCCTCACCAGCGCCTCGTTCGTGCTGCTGATGACGCCCGGCCTCGCGCTCTTCTACGGCGGCATGGTCCGCGCGAAGAGCGTCCTGAACATGATGATGATGAGCTTCGGCGCCCTGGGCCTGATCGGCGTCCTGTGGGTGCTGTACGGCTACTCGATGGCGTTCGGGAACGACGTCGGCGGCGGGCTGCTCGGCGACCCGGCCGAGTACTTCGGCCTCAGCGGCCTCATGGGCGAGGGCAACCTCTCCGGCACCCTGCCCGGCATGGCGTTCGTCGGCTTCCAGGCCGTCTTCGCCATCCTCACCGTCGCCCTCATCTCCGGCGCCATCGCCGACCGCGCGAAGTTCGGCGCCTGGATGGTCTTCGCCGGCGTGTGGTCCACGGTCGTGTACTTCCCCGTCGCGCACTGGGTCTTCGCCTTCGACGCCGACGGCTACGTCGGCGGCTGGATCGCCAACCGCCTGGCCGCCATCGACTTCGCCGGCGGCACCGCGGTGCACATCAACGCCGGCGCGGCCGCCCTGGCCCTCGTCCTCGTCCTGGGCAAGCGCAAGGGCTTCGGCCGCGAGCCGATGCGCCCGCACAACCTGCCGATGGTCATGCTCGGCGCGGGCCTGCTGTGGTTCGGCTGGTTCGGCTTCAACGCCGGCTCGGCCGTCACCTCCGGCAACACCGCCGCCGTCGCCTGGGTCAACACCCTCGTCGCCACCTCCGCCGCCATCCTGGGCTGGCTGCTCACCGAGCGCTTCCGCGACGGGCACGCCACCTCCCTGGGCGCCGCCTCCGGCGCCGTGGCCGGCCTGGTGGCCATCACCCCGGCCTGCGCGGCCGTCAACCCGATCGGCGCCATCCTCATCGGCGTCGCCGCCGGCGTGCTGTGCGCGCTGGCCGTGGGCCTGAAGTACAAGCTCGGCTACGACGACTCCCTCGACGTCGTCGGCGTGCACCTCGTCGGCGGCCTGTGGGGCACGATCGCCGTGGGCTTCCTCGCCACCGACACCGCCCCCAACGGCGTGTCCGGCCTCTTCTACGGCGGCGGCGTGGACCAGCTGTGGCGCCAGGTCGTCGGCGCCCTCGCGGTGCTGGTCTTCTCCTTCGTGCTCACCTGGGTCATCGGCACCGTCATCCAGCGCACCGTGGGCTTCCGCCTGGACGTCGAGGACGAGGTCACCGGCATCGACCAGGTCGAGCACGCCGAGTCCGGCTACGACTGGGGCACCCTCGGCGGCGGGGCCCTGGGCGGCACCGCCCGGCCGACCGCCCGCCACGCCGCTCCCACCAGCACCTCGGAGGTCTCCGCGTGAAGCTGCTCACCGCCATCATCAAGCCGCACAAGCTCGACGACGTGAAGTCCGCCCTGGAGTCCTACGGCGTGCAGGGCCTGACGATCTCCGAGGCGTCCGGGTACGGCCGCCAGCGCGGGCACACCGAGGTCTACCGGGGCGCGGAGTACACCGTCGACCTGGTGCCCAAGGTGCGCGTGGAGGTCCTCGTCGACGACGTCGACATCGACGACATCGTCGAGGTGGTCGTCAAGAGCGCCCAGACCGGCCGCATCGGCGACGGCAAGGTCTGGACCCAGCACGTCGAGGACGTCGTGCGGGTGCGCACCGGCGAGCACGGGCCCGACGCCCTGTGACGCCCGCGCCCACCGCGGGACGGCTGCGCACGGCCGTCCCGCGGCCGCGGCGGGCCCCGCGGTGAGCGTGGACCTGCGCACCGAGCGCCTCGCGCTGGCGGTGCGGGCCGGTCGCCCCGGCCCGCACCGCCGCGCCGAGCTCGTGCAGCTCGTCGAGTCCCGGCTGCGCGACGTGTGGGACCGGGCCGTGGAGCCCCTGCCGCGGCTGCTGGCCGACCCCGACGGCCCGGTCGGCGCCACCAGCGGCGTCGCCCTGGCCTGCGTGGGGTCCCTGGCCCGCGGCGACTGCGGCCCCGCCAGCGACGTGGACCTGGTCCTGCTGCACGACGGGCGCCGGCTGGGTGCCGACGACGTGGCCGCGCTGGCCGACCGCCTCTGGTACCCGCTGTGGGACGCCGGCCTGCGCCTGGACCACTCGGTGCGCACCGCCCGGGAGTGCCGCGAGGTGGCCGCCGCCGACCTGGCCGCGGCCACCGGCCTGCTGGACCTGCGGGTGGTCGCCGGCGACGGCGGCCTGGTGGCGCGCACCCGCGGGCACCTGCTGGACGACTGGCGCGCCGGCGCCCGCCGCCGCCTGCCGCAGGTGCTGGACTCCCTCGCCGAGCGCGCCGCGCGCTGCGGGGAGCTGGCGTACCTGCTGGAGCCGGACCTGAAGGAGGCCCGCGGCGGGCTGCGCGACGCGATCGCGCTGCGCGCCCTGGCCGCCAGCTGGCTCACCGACCGCCCGCACGGCGCCGTCGACGCCGCCCACGAGGTGCTGCTCGACGTGCGCGACGGGCTGCAGACCTCCTCCGGCCGGCCCGGCGACCGCCTGGTGCTGGCCGAGCAGGACGCCGTGGCGGTGGTGTGCGGCTACGCCGACGCCGACCTGCTGCTGGCCGCGCTCGCGCAGGCCGGGCGCACGATCTCCGCGGCCGTGGACACCACGGCCCGCCGCGCCCGCCAGTCGGTGCCCTCGCGCCGCTTCCGCGCCACCGGCCGCCGCCCCCGGCTGCGCTCCCTGGGCCACGGCCTCGTCGAGCACGACGGCGAGGTGGTGCTGGGCGCCGGCGTGAGCCCCGCGGAGGACCCCGTGCTGCCGCTGCGCGCGGCCGCCACCGCCGTGCGCGCCGGCCTGCCGCTGTCGCCGGCGACCCTGGAGCACCTGGTGGCCGCCTGCCCGCCGCTGCCCGAGCCGTGGCCGCCGGCGGCGCGCGAGGCGCTGCTGGAGCTGCTGGCCGGCGGCGCCGCCCAGGTGCCGGTGTGGGAGCAGCTGGACCTCGTGGGCCTGGTGGAGCGCTGGCTGCCGGAGTGGAGCGCGGTGCGCAACCGCCCGCAGCGCAACGCCGTGCACCGCTGGACCGTAGACCGCCACCTCATCGAGACCGCCGTGGCCGCGCAGGCCTTCGTGCGCGACGTGCCCCGCCCGGACCTGCTGCTGCTGGCCGCGCTGCTGCACGACGTGGGCAAGGTGGCGGGCTCGCAGGACCACGCGCGCACCGGCGCCCCGCTGGCGCGGCGGGTGTGCGAGCGCGCCGGCCTGGACGCCGCGGACGCCGCGGTGGTCCAGCGGCTGGTCGCCGAGCACCTGACGCTGGTGGACCTGGCCACGCGCCGCGACCCGGACGACCCGCGCACCGTGGAGGCGCTGGTGGCGGCCGTCGACGCGCGCGCGGACGTGCTGGACCTGCTGCGCGCCCTGACCGAGGCCGACGCGCGCGCGGCCGGGCCGGCGGCGTGGTCGCCGTGGCGCGCCCGGCTCGTGGACGACCTGGTGGCCCGCGCCCGCGCCCGCCTGGCGGGCGAGCCGGTGCCGGCCGTGGCCGGCTTCGACGCCGAGGAGGAGGCCCTGGCCGCGCAGGTGGCCGCCGGCGGCGAGACCCGCGTGGACGTGCGCGAGGTGGACGGCTTCTTCGTGGTGCGCGTGGTCGCCCGGGACCGCACGGGCCTGTTCGCGGACCTGGCCGGGCTGCTGGCCGGGCACCGGCTGCTGGTGCGCTCGGCGCTGGTGCGCACCCTGGGCGGGGTGGCCGTGGACTCCTGGTGGGTGGAGTCGCCCGACGGCGAGGCGCCCTCGGCGGAGCTGCTGCGCCAGGGCCTGGACCGGATCGTCGCCGGCGACGTGGCCCTGCTGGACCGCCTGGCGGCCCGCGACGCGCGCACCTCGCGGCCCGGCGGCGGGGTGCGCTCGCTGGTGGCGCACCCGCGCGTGGTGATCCTGCCGGGCGCCTCGGAGCGGGCCACGGTGCTGGAGGTGCGCGCCGCCGACCGCCCCGGCCTGCTGCACGCCCTGGGGCGGGCGCTGGCCGCGGAGGGCCTGGACATCCGCTCCGCGCACGTGGCCACCTACGCCGCCCAGGCGGTGGACACCCTCTACCTGGCCGAGCCCGGCGGGGAGCTGCTGACCCCGCCGCGGGTGGCGGTGGCGGTGCGCGCGCTGTCCGACGCCGCGGAGGTGCCGGGCTGAGCGGCGGGCCCGGGCCGCGCCTCACGTAGGCTGGGGCCGTGTTCGCCACGCTCTCCGACCGCCTCACCGCGACGTTCAAGTCCCTGCGCGGCAAGGGGCGCCTGTCCGAGGCCGACGTCGACGCGACGGTCCGCGAGATCCGCCGGGCCCTGCTCGACGCCGACGTCGCACTGCCCGTCGTGCGGTTGTTCACCGCGCAGGTGCGCGAGCGGGCCCTGGGCGAGGAGGTCTCGCAGGCGCTGAACCCCGCCCAGCAGGTCGTCAAGATCGTCAACGAGGAGCTCATCGCCATCCTCGGCGGCGAGACGCGCCGGCTGCGCTTCGCCAAGAACCCGCCGACCGTGATCATGCTGGCGGGCCTGCAGGGCGCGGGCAAGACGACGCTGGCCGGCAAGCTGGGGCGCCACCTGAAGCACAACGGGCACCGCCCGCTGCTGGTGGCCTGCGACCTGCAGCGCCCCAACGCCGTCAACCAGCTGCAGATCACCGGCGAGCGCGCCGGCGTGGACGTCTTCGCGCCCGAGCCGGGCAACGGGGTGGGCGACCCGGTCGCCGTGGCGCGCGCCGGCGTGGAGCACGCCCGCCACCACCACTTCGACGTGGTGGTCGTCGACACCGCCGGCCGCACCGGCGTGGACGCCGAGATGATGCAGCAGGCGGTCGACATCCGCGCCGCCGTCTCGCCCGACGAGGTCCTCTTCGTCCTCGACGCGATGATCGGCCAGGACGCCGTGGCCACCGCCGAGGCGTTCCGCGACGGCGTCGGCTTCGACGGCGTGGTGCTCACCAAGCTCGACGGCGACGCCCGCGGCGGCGCGGCGCTGTCGGTGCGCCACGTCACCGGCCAGCCGGTGATGTTCGCCTCCACCGGCGAGAAGCTCGACGACTTCGAGCTGTTCCACCCCGACCGGATGGCCTCGCGCATCCTGGACATGGGGGACGTCCTCACCCTCATCGAGCAGGCCGAGAAGGCCTTCGACGCCGACCAGGCCCAGGCCATGGCGGCCAAGTTCGCCGCGGACGAGGACTTCACCCTCGACGACTTCCTGCAGCAGCTCAACGCCGTGCGCAACATGGGCTCGATCAAGAAGATGCTCGGGATGCTGCCCGGCATGGCGCAGGTGCGCGACCAGCTCGACGCCTTCGACGAGCGCGAGTTCGACCGCATCGAGGCCATGGTGCGCTCCATGACGCCGCTGGAGCGCCGCCAGCCGCGCATCATCAACGGCTCGCGCCGCGCCCGCATCGCCGCCGGCTGCGGGCAGAGCACCTCCGCCGTCAACGACATGCTCGAGCGCTTCGGGCAGGCGCAGAAGATGATGCGCCAGATGCGCAAGGGCCTCGGCGGCGGCCTGCCGGGCATCCCGGGCGTGCCCGGCGTGCCCGGCGGGGCCTCGAAGAAGCAGAAGGCGCGCACCGCGGCCGCCAAGGGCCGCAAGGCCAAGTCGGGCAACCCGGCCAAGCGCGCCGAGCAGGAGCGCGCGGCCGCCACGCGCGCCCTGACCGCCAAGGAGGACGCCGGCTCGGCGTTCGGCGCGCCGCAGGCGCCGGCCGAGTTCGACCCCTCGCAGCTGGACCTGCCCAAGGGCTTCGACAAGTTCCTCGGGGGCCGCTGAGCCCGGCGCCCGCCGTGACCGCGCTCGAGGCCCTGCACCTGAGCGGCCCGGTGCTCACCGGCCCGCAGCAGGTGCGCGGGCAGGCGTGGGTGCTGGGCGGGCGCCTGACGTTCGAGCGCCCCGCCGGGGCCACCACGACCGAGGTGCCCGGCTGGGTGCTGCCCGGCCTGGTCGACGCGCACTGCCACGTGGGCGTCGGCCCCGCCGGCAGGGTCGACGACGCCACCAGCGAGGCGCAGGCGCTGACCGACCGCGACGTCGGCGCGCTGCTGCTGCGCGACGCCGGCTCGGCCTCCGAGACGCGCTGGATCGACGCGCGCGAGGACCTGCCGCGCATCGTGCGCGCCGGGCGGCACATCGCCCGCACCCGGCGCTACCTGCGCGGGCTGGCCCACGAGATCGAGCCGGAGGACCTCGTGGCGTTCGTGCGCGCCGAGGCCCGGCGCGGCGACGGCTGGGTGAAGCTGGTGGGCGACTGGATCGACCGCTCCCGCGGCGACCTCGCGCCGTGCTGGCCCGCCGAGGTGCTGCGCGCGGGCGTCGAGGCCGCCCACGAGCTGGGCGCGCGCGTCACCGTGCACCACTTCGGCGAGGAGGGCGTGGAGGACCTGCTGGCCGCGGGCGTGGACGGCATCGAGCACGGCACGGGCCTGACCGCGGCCACGGTCGAGGCGGTCGCGGCGCGCGGGGTGGCGGTGGTGCCGACCCTGGTCAACATCGCCACCTTCCCCGGCATCGCCGCGCGCGGGGAGGCGAAGTTCCCCGCGTACGCCGCGCACGTGAGGCGGTTGCACGCGCGCCGGTACGCCACGGTCGCGGCCCTGCACGAGGCCGGCGCGCCGGTGTTCGCCGGCACCGACGCCGGCAGCGTCCTGCCGCACGGGCTCGTGGTGGACGAGCTGCACGAGCTGGTCGCCGCCGGCCTGCCGCGCACCGCCGCCCTGGACGCGGCCACCTGGTCCGCGCGCCGCTGGCTGGGCCGCCCGGCGCTGGAGGAGGGCGCGGGCGCGGACCTGCTCGTCCTGGACGGCGACCCGCGCGCGGACCTCGGCGTGCTGCGCGCCCCGCGCGCGGTGGTGCTGCGCGGGCGCGTCGTGGCCGGTCGCGCGACCGGTCCAGCCGCCGGCTGAGCGCCCCCGGGGCCGCCCGGAGGAGGGGTCGAGCGCAGCGCGCGACCTCTGGCACAATGGCGGGTGCACCCGAACGCCCAGGGACCCTCTCACCCGGGGACGTTCGCGTCCACGAGCACCACCTGCCGGCGTCCCCACACCGGGCGGTGGCCGCTCACCCTGAACAGAACCGGAGACTCCCGCACGTGGCTGTCAAGATCCGACTGAAGCGCCTCGGCAAGATGCGCTCGCCGCAGTACCGCGTCATCGTCGCCGACTCGCGCTCCAAGCGCGACGGTCGCGCCATCGAGGAGATCGGCGTGTACAACCCGATGACGCACCCCTCGACCATCGAGATCAAGTCCGAGCGCGCGCAGTACTGGCTCGGCGTGGGCGCTCAGCCGACCGAGCAGGTCGCCGCGCTGCTCAAGGTGACCGGCGACTGGCAGAAGTTCAAGGGCACCAAGGGCCAGGAGGGCCGCTACCAGCAGCCCTCCACCACCACCAAGCAGGCCACCTCCGCCGCCCCGGCTCCGGCCGCCGCTGCGGAGACCCCCTCCTCGGAGTCCTGACCCGGTGCTCGCGGACGCCCTCGAGCACCTCGTGCGCGGCATCGTCGGGCACCCGGACGACGTGCGCGTGACGTCCAAGGCGTCGCGCCGCGGCTCCCTGCTCGAGGTCCGCGTGCACCCGGACGACCTGGGCCGGGTCATCGGCCGCTCGGGCCGCACGGCCAAGGCGCTGCGCACCGTCATCGGTGCCCTCGCCGCCGGCCGGCAGGTCCGCGTCGCCCTCGTCGACGTCCACGAGCAGCAGGGTGTCGCGCAGGGCCTCCACCGCGGTGCGGTCGGCGACCCCGTCGAAGGCGACGAGCAGGGTGCCGG
>NZ_JAAALM010000659.1 GCF_009906395.1 Kineococcus indalonis | reverse complement strand
CCCCCGCGCCGATCCCCGCGCCGGGCACCGGCCCCGCCGGCGCCCGGCGCGGGGATCGGCGCGGGGGCCGGCGCGGGGATCGGCGCGTCGGCCGGTGCGCCCGCTCCGGAGGAGGCACCGCCGCGGGCGTCGTCGGCGCCGAACAGCTGCCGGAACAGCGCGCAGCGCTCGGCCAGCTCCGCCTCGGTGCCCTCGTCCACCACCCGGCCGCGGTCCAGGACGACGACGCGGTCGGCCAGGCGCAGCGTGGAGCGCCGGTGCGCGACCAGCAGCGTCGTCGTGCCCGGCGCGCGGTCGGCGGCCAGGCGGTCCAGGACGCGCTGCTCGACCGTGGGGTCCACCGCGGAGGTGGCGTCGTCCAGCACGAGCACCCGCGGGCGGGCCAGCAGCGCGCGGGCCAGGCCGATGCGCTGGCGCTGACCGCCCGAGAGGGTCAGCCCCTGCTCGCCCACCTGCGAGTCCCAGCCCCGCTCGAGGTCGGCGACGAAGCCGTCGGCGGCCGCGGTGCGCAGCGCCGCGCGCACCTCCTCGTCGGAGGCGTCCGGCACCGGGTAGGCGACGTTGGCGCGCACCGAGTCCGAGAAGAGGAACGTCTCCTCGAAGACGACGCCCAGGGCCCGGCGCAGCTGCGCCGGCTCCAGCTCGCGCACGTCCACCCCGCCCACGCGCACCGCGCCGGCGTCCACGTCGTACGAGCGCGGCAGGAGCGCGGTGATCGTGGACTTGCCCGAGCCGGCGGTGCCGACCAGGGCCACGGTGGAGCCGGCGGGCACCCGCAGGCTCACGCCGTCCAGCACCCGGCGCCCGGGGGCGTGGCCGAAGACCACCCCGTCCAGCTCCAGCTCCAGCGGCCCCTCGGGCAGCGGCCGCGGGTGCGCGGGCGGCCGCACGGCGGGGACGGTGTCGACGACCTGCAGCACCCGCTCCACGGCCGCGCGCGCCAGCTGCCCGATCGTCAGCAGGCCCGCCAGCTGCCGCACCGGGGAGACCAGCTGGGCCAGGTAGGTGGAGAAGGCCAGGAAGGTGCCGACGGTGATGCGCCCGTGCAGCGCCAGCCAGCCGCCCACCAGCAGCACCCCCACCTGCCCCAGGGCCGGCACCGCCTGCAGCGCCGGGCCGTAGCGGGCGTTGCCGCGCACCACGCGCATCCGCTCGGCGAACAGCTCGGCCACGACCCGCTCCAGCCGGCCCAGCTCCGCGCGCTCCTGGCCGAAGCCCTTGACCACGCGCACGCCGGTCACGGCCGCCTCCACCCGCGAGGCCACCTCCGCAGCGCGGGCCTGGGCCGCGGCGTTGGCCGGGAACAGGGTGCGCCGGCTGCGCAGCGCCACCCACCACAGCGCCGGGGCGACCGCCAGGGCCACCAGCGTCAGCGGCGGGGAGAGCACCGCCATGACCACCAGCGAGACGCAGAACAGCACCGCGCTGCCGGTGAGGTTCGGCAGCCAGGCCAGCAGCCCCTGCACCACCTGCACGTCGCTGATGGAGCGGCTGACGACCTGCCCGGTGGACAGCCCGTCCAGCTGGCGGCCGTCCATGCGCTGCACCGCGGCGTGCACGTCGTCGCGCAGGTCGAGCTGCACGTCCAGGGACAGCCGCCCGGCGGTCAGCCGGCGCACGTAGCCCAGCGCGAGGACCAGCAGGCCGGCGCCCAGCAGCAGCACCGCCCACGGCCACAGCGGCGCGGAGCGCTGCGGCACGACGTCGTCGACGACGTGGCGCACGACGAGCGGGACGAGCGCGGCGACGCCGTACGCCACCAGGGAGGAGCCGAAGGAGAGCAGCACGTCGCGGCGGTGCCGCCACGCCACGGCCGCCAGGCGCCGCACCCAGCCCGTCCCCGGCGCCGGGCTGGGTGCGGCGCCGGGGACGGG
>NZ_JAAALM010000658.1 GCF_009906395.1 Kineococcus indalonis | reverse complement strand
ATCTTGCCGCGGCGGGTGGGGGTGACGCCCCAGCGGCCCAGCGTGGCGACCACCCGCATGCCGTGCCCGCCGGCGCCGTCGGGGCGCGCCTGCACGACGCGGGGGTGCTCGGGGCTGTCGTCCTCGACCTCCACGCGCAGCGCCCCGGGCAGGTCGAACAGCCGCAGCCCCACCGGCCCCCAGCCGTGCAGCACGGCGTTGGCGACCAGCTCGGAGACCACGATCTCCGCCTGCGGGCCCACCGCCAGCCCCCACACCGCGCAGGCGCGCAGCGTGGCGTGGCGGGCCTTGCCCACCGACGACGGCTCGGGGGGCAGCTGCCAGCGGCGGCGCCGGGGCGTGTCCGCCACCCGCTGCGCCGGCTCGCCCACCTCCTCCGGCACCCGCACCACGACGATCGCGGTGTCGTCCTCGGGGGACTCGCCCAGGCCCTGCAGCAGCTCCTCGCCGATGCCGGCGGCGTCGGGGGCGCGGCTGCCGGCGAGGACCTCCACGAGCACCTCCATGCCGTCGCGCATCGGGCGGTGGCGCGCCTCGATGAGGCCGTCGGTGTAGAACACCAGCACGTCGCCCGGGCGCAGCGCCCGCTCGCGCGTGGGCCGGGGCCGCTCGCCCAGGCCCACGAGGGTGCCGGTGGCGTCGCTGAGGACCTCCACCGCGCCCGGCCCGCCGCCCGCGCGGCGCAGCAGCGGCGGCAGGTGCCCGGCGCTGCTCCAGGCCACCTCCCAGCCGCCGTCGTCCAGGCGCTGCAGCGTGGCGTACACCAGGCTCGCCATGCGCGGGATGCTCACGCCCGCGGCGAGCTGGTCCACGCGCATCAGCACGCTGCCCGGGTCGTCCAGCTCCTGCGCGGCCGAGCGCACCAGCGAGCGCATCTGGCCCATCGCGGCCACGGCCTGCACGTCGTGGCCCACCACGTCGCCGATGACGACGCCCGCGCTGCCGTCGGGCCCCTGCAGCACGTCGTACCAGTCCCCGCCCACCTGGGCGTGGTCGGCGTTGGGCGCGTAGAACGTCCACACGTCCAGCCCCTCGACCGCGGTGTGCTCCGGCAACATGCTGCGCTGCAGCGTCTCTGACAACTCGTGCTCCCGTGCGTGCAATCTCGCGTTCTCCACCGCCAACCCGGCGCGGCGCGCCGCGGCGCGCAGGACGGCCCCGTCCACGCCCGCCGCGGCCCCGCCGGGGACGACGACCAACCACCCCAGGACGTGCCCGCGCCCGGGCACCGCCACCACCGACACCCCCGCGCCCGCCGGGCCCGTCAGCTCCCGCAGCCAGGCCGACGCGCTGCCCGGCGCCCCGGCGGGCGGCGGTCGCAGCTGCGGGCCGGCGGGCCCCGGTGGGTCCAGCAGCGGGTCCTCGCCGCGCGCACCCGGCGGCCGGCGCCACGCCCGGCCCAGCAGCCCCTCGAAGGGCTCCCCCGCCGCGGCGACCACCCGGGCCCCGGCGCCGCCGCGGGCCGCGGGCTCGTCGGCGAGGACCACGAGCGCGGCCCGCACCACCGTGCCGGCCAGGGCGCGCACGGTGGCGCCCAGGGCGGCGACCAGCGCCTCGCGGGTCAGCGCGGGCGCGGCCAGGGCGTCCAGCTCGCGCAGCGGGTCCGGCGCCGGCGCCTCCTCGGGGGCGGTGGCGTCGGCGTGCCAGGTGGCCACGTGGTGCACCGCGCCGGAGCGGTCCCGCAGCGGGGTGGCGTGCACGCGGTGCAGGAAGCGGGTGCCGTCGGCGCGCTCGGTGGGGACCGTCGTGGAGGCCGTGCGGCCGGCGCGCACCGCGCGGCGCAGCGCGGCGCGGGCGGTCTCCTCGCCCGGCACCAGCCGCGAGCAGGGCCCGCCCAGCACGGCGCCGGCCGGCAGCCCGGTGACGCGGGTGAAGGCCGCGTCCACCCACTCGAC
>NZ_JAAALM010000657.1 GCF_009906395.1 Kineococcus indalonis | reverse complement strand
ACCGCCTCAAGCAGTGGCGCGGTATCGCTACCCGCTACGACAAGCACGCTCGTCACTACCGTGCCGGGCTGTTGCTGGCCTCGCTGCTGCTCTGGCTCAAGTGAAGATTCGTCAGACGTGGCCTAGGAGCATGGCTGAGGAGAGCCGGCTCGGGCGGGCTGTGGCGCTAGTAGTACTTCGTTAGGTCGGCACGAGGGGTCTATGCTGAACGGGTTGTCTGCAGACAGTGCAGGTGCCAGTCCAGGTAGCCAGGAGCTGCTGGAGCAGGCGCAGCACGGCGTACGTGCTCAGGCTGCGCCACGGACTTTTGGGTTGCCCCGCAGCAGGGTGCAGACATCGGTGACGAACGCGGCGAACACCCAGCCCGAACACGTGCGGATGTGCGTGATGTCAGCGACCCAGAGGCGGTCCGGGCGTTCGGCGCTGAACCTGCGCTGCACCAGGTCCGGCCGGTGATCGGGCGGAGCCGGAACCGTTGTCCGCGGAGGCTTACCGCTGCGGCGCAGCCCGTGCAGCCCAGCTGAGCGCATCAACCTCTCCACGGTGCACCGCGCGATGCGGGTCGGCTCCTCGCCTGGATCGGCGCGCTGTGCGCGGCGGCGGTTGATCGCGGCGTGCAGCTTCCTGGACCCGTACACGCGCAGGTTCTCGGCGTGCACCTCGTCGATCTCCGCAAGGGCGGCTCGGTCGCTGAGCGCACGAGCCGAGGGAGCTCGGTTTCGGGCGGCGTAGTAGGTGCTGGGGGCGATCTGCAGCTCACGGCAGATCGGCTCGACTCCCAACTCCTGCTTGTTGCTATCGATGAACTCGACGCTCAACGCGATGGGCGGTCGAGCTCCGCCGCGAAGAAAGCCGACGCGCGACGCAAGATTTCGTTGGCTCGACGAAGCTCACGCACCTCCTTCTCCAGCTCTGCCAGCCGCTGCGCGTCGGACGTCGTGGTGCCGGGCCGGTCACCGGAGTCGATTTCGGCCTGGGCGACCCAGTTGCGCAGGGTCTCGGCGTTGATGCCGAGCTGGCCGGCGACCCGCTTGACCGCGCCGGTCCTGGTCGCCGGGTCGCGGCGGGCCTCGAGTGCCAGGCGGATCGCGCGCTCACGCAGCTCGTCGGGATACTTCCTGGGCGCAGCCATGGAGACCATCATCCTCTCGGAGGCGCCGGTTGCAGGTCTCCATCAGACCCGGGCCTTGACAGAGCGCTGCGCAAGGAGCTGACGCAGTACCTGCGCACCGGCCGGGTGCTGCGCCGACCGAAGGGCGCTCGCCTGCCCGACGGGCGCGGGGCGCGGCCGGGAACGGTGTACATCCCCGCACGTCCCGCCGAGGCGAGCGACCGCGCTGTTCCAGGGCACTGGGAAGGTGACCTCGTCTTCGGCGAGGGCATGAGCCCGCTCGCCACGCTGGTCGAGCGCTCCACCCGCTTCCTGGTGCTCGTCGCGCTGCCCCGCGGTGATCATCGAGCTGATGCCTGGGGGCACCTCTCGCGCAGCGGGGGACGCCGACGCGCTGGCCGCGGCGATCACCCGCCTGCCCAGCCACCTGGCCCGGTCGTTGACCTGGGACCTGGGCCATGAGATGGCCCAGCACGACCACTTTCCCCCACGCTGCGCGCGGGAGGTGCCCCCAGCGATCGCCCGAGAACTCAACGAGCGGCCTCGACAGACCCTTGGCTTCCGGTCACCCTCGCAGGTGCTGGCAGAGGTGTTGCGTTGACCGCCTGAGCCTGCACCGCCTTCCGGGCGCGATGGAGGCCGTCAGGCGACGTCGTGACAGTGAAGCGTCACGGCTTTGATGCCGTCTTCATGTGGGGCACGACTCCGGGATGGAGGCGTTGAGGTCAGCGTAGTGGGCGGCCTCCGCCTCGGCCGGTGGGCGGTAGCCCAGCCGAGAGTGCAGCCGG
>NZ_JAAALM010000656.1 GCF_009906395.1 Kineococcus indalonis | reverse complement strand
CTGTCGGCCCGCACCGGCGGGCGCGGTTCCCGCGAGGTCGTCGAGCACGTCCGTCTGGCCGCCGACGCCCCGCGCGCCCGGTTCCTGGACCTCGCCCTGCGCGCGCTGGCCGCCGACCGGGCCGCCGCCGGGCTGGCCCTGCCGGAGGTGGTCGCGGCGCACCTGTCCGCCGACGAGCTCGTGCTGCACCTCGGCACGCGCCTGGAGGGTGCCGCCGCCGTCCCGCCCGCCGGCTGGACGGTGCTGGAGGGCGGTGCCTGGCGCACCGCGCGCACCGAGGTGCCCGAGGTCCTGCCGGACGCCCCGCAGGTCCCGGACGTCGCCGCGCCGTACCCGGCGCTGGTGGACGTCGCCGGCAGCGGCGCGCACGAGGTCCTCGTCGACCTCGAGAGCGCCCCGGGCCTGGTGGCCGTCGGCGGGCAGCACGAGGCGGCGCGCGACGTGGTCACCTCGATGGCGGTGGAGCTGGCGACGAACTCGTGGTCCGACGGAGTCGACGTGCACCTGGTGGGGTTCGGCGACGAGCTGTCCGTGCTCGCCCCCGGGAACCTCACCGCGCACGTCGCGCTGGAACCGCTGCTGGAACTCCTGGAGCAGCGCCTGGAGGAGCGCCGCGGCCCCGCCGGCGGGGCCGCGGGCCTGCTCGCCGCCCGGCTGGCCCGCGAGGCCGGGCGCCCGCGCCCGACGGTCCTCGCGCTCTCCGGAAGGCCCACCGCGGAGCAGGTGCGCAGGCTGGTGCGGCTGACCGCCGGCGGGCGCACCCCCGTCGCCGTGCTGTGCGTGGGCGACGTGCCCGAGGCGTCCTGGCGGTTCTCCGTCGACGCCTCCGGGACCCTCGACCTGGGCGTGCTCGGCCTGCGCGGCACCGCCCGCCGGCTGCCCCCGCACGAGTACGCGCCCTGGCTGGCCGCGCTGCGCGCGGCCCTGTGAGCGCGCTCCCACGGCCGCCCGTACGGGCCTGTGGACCCCGCACCCGGGCACCGCGCGCGGTGCTGCGCTGGACCTCGCGGGACCCCCGGTCCCGGGGCTGAGGAAGGAACCCGAGGAGGAGCCCACCGTGGCGAACCTGAACGTCACCTGCGACACCTGCGACGAGATGCGCACCGCCTCCACCGACCTGGAGAACGGCAAGCGCGAGGTCGCCGACCAGCCGGCCCGCCTCAAGGCGCTCGTCGACGGCCTCGTGTCCGCCGGCTACGTCACCGACGGGTCGTCGATCGCGTTCAAGGACGCCTACGACGAGTTCGGCACCGGCACCGTCCTGGACGACCTCACCGGGGTGTCGACCTACCTCAGCACCGCGGCGCAGCCCCTCGAGGACACCGACAGCCAGCTCGCCGCCCGGCTCGGCCGCTGACCCGCGGCGGGCACCGGGCGGAGCGCCGCAGCAGCACCCCGGGACGGGCCCACGCCAAGCGCGGGCACGGCGCGCTCGTGCCGTTCCAGGCCGGGCGCTCGGGGGGCCGCCGGCCCGGGGCGGACCCCGACGCGCCGGTGCCGGCGCCGTGGACCGCGCCGCTGCGCCGCGAGGACCTCGCCGACCTCGCCGACCTCGCCGACCTCGCCGAGCCCGCCGTGCCGCTGGCCGCCGCGTTCGGCGCGCACGACCTGCCCGTCCTGCAGCGCCGCGAGCCGCTGGAGCTGGACCTGGAGCGCGACGGGCACCTGTAGGTCGTGGGCGCCCCGCGCAGCGGCCGCTCGCAGCTGCTGCGCGCCCTGGCCGGGCACCCCGGGGTGCGGGCGGTGCTCACCGGCACCGACCTGAGCGCCGAGGAGCTCGAAGGCGTCCTCGGCAGCGCCGCCGTCGTGGCCGCCGGCGAGACCGGCGAGGTGGGCGCGGGGTTCTCCGGCTGGCAGGTGGCGCTGCCGCCGCCCGCAGCGCCACCCGTCCCCTGAACGGCGCGGTGCGCGGG
>NZ_JAAALM010000655.1 GCF_009906395.1 Kineococcus indalonis | reverse complement strand
GCCGCCTGGGCCCGGCGCGCCCCGGGCGCGGTGGCGGTGCTGGGGGCCACGGCCGCCGGGCCGTGCCGGCTGGACCTCGTGGCGGACGGCCCGCACGTCCTGGTCGCCGGGACCACCGGCGCGGGCAAGTCGGTGCTGCTGCGCGCCCTGGTGCTGAGCCTGGCGCTGCAGGCGCCGCCGGACGCCGTGCGCTTCGTGCTCGTGGACTACAAGGGCGGCGCGGCGTTCGCCGGCTGCGCGGGCCTGCCGCACGTGGCGGGGCTGGTGACGGACCTCGACGAGCACCTGGCGCAGCGGGTGCTGCGCAGCCTGCGCGCGGAGGTGCGCCGCCGCGAGGGCGTGCTGCGCGCCGCGGGCGCCGCCGACGTCGCGCACCTGCCGGCGGGCTCGCCCGCGGTGGCGGCCGTGCCGCGGCTGGTGGTGGTCGTCGACGAGTTCCGCGTCCTGGCGCAGGAGCTGCCCGAGTTCGTCGACGGCCTAGTGCGCCTGGCGGCGGTGGGCCGCTCGCTGGGCCTGCACCTGGTGCTGGCCACCCAGCGCCCGGCGGGCGTGGTGAGCCCGGAGATCCGCGCGAACACCAACGCCCGCATCGCGCTGCGGGTGCAGGACCGCGCCGACGCCGAGGACGTCGTGGGCGACGCCTCCCCGGCGGCCATCAGCGACACCACCCCGGGCCGGGCGGTGCTGCGGCGCGGTTCGCGGGGGCTGGAGACCTTCCAGACCGCCGTGCTGGGCGCCGGCGGCCCCGGTGACGAGGTCGGCGGTGGCTCCGGTGCCGGTGGCGGGGTGCGGGTGCTGCCCGCGGGCCGGGCGCGCCCCGGACGCGCGGCCCCGGCCGACCCGGCCGGCTCCTCCGGACCCGGCGCTCCGGACGTGCTGGAGCGGGTGGTGGAGGCGGTGCGGGCCGCCGCGGCGCTGCACGGGCGGCCGGTGCCGCCGGCGCCGTGGCTGCCGCCGCTGCCCGGGCAGGTGCGCGCCGCGGACCTGCCGGAGCCCACGGACCCGCTGGACCCGCTGGGCGCGGGGGCGCTGGCGTGGGGCCTGCTGGACCTGCCCGACGAGCAGCGGCGCGCGAGCGCCCGCTGGGAGCTGGCCGCCGGCGGCCACCTGCTCGTCGTGGGCACCGTGCGCAGCGGCCGCAGCACCCTGCTGCGCGCGCTGGTCGCGGCCGCCGGCGCGCACGGGCGCGAGGCCGACGCGCACGGCGCCGAGGTGAGCGTGCTGGACGGCGGCGGGGTCCTGGCGGACCTGGCCGGCGCCGCGCACGTGGGCTCGGTCGTCGGGCGGGGCGAGCCGTGGCGGGCGGGGCGGCTGCTGCAGCGGCTCCTCGAGGAGGTGCAGCGGCGGCGCGAGCTGTTCGCGCGGTGGGGCGTGAGCGACCTCGCCGCGGCGCGGCGGGTGCCCGGTGCCGGGCCGCTGCCGCACCTGCTGCTGCTGGTGGACGGCTGGGACGGCTGGGCGGCGGACCTGGCGGCGGTGGACCTGGGCGCGCCGGTGGACGCGCTGCACCGGCTGCTGCGCGAGGGCAGCGCGGCCGGGGTGCGCGTCGCCGTCACCGGTGACCGCGCCCTGCTGACGTCCCCCGTGGCCGCCGCGGCGGCGGAGGTGGTGCTGCTGCGGCTGGCGGACCGCGCCGACGCCGCGCTGGTGGGGGTGCCGGCGCGGCAGGTGCCGGCGCACCAGCCGCCCGGGCGGGGCCTGCTGGTGCGCGACCGGACGGCGCACGAGGTGCAGGTCGTGCTGCCCGGTGCCGTCGTGCCCGGTGCCGTGCCGCCCGGGGCGCCGGTCGGCCCGGTGGGCGGCCCGGTGGTCGGCCCGGTGGGCGGCGCCCGTGTGCGGGTGCGGGTGCGGCCGCTGCCGGCGCGGGTCGCGGTGCAGGAGCTGCCGGTGCCGGAGGGCGGGGCGGTGCCGCTGGG
>NZ_JAAALM010000654.1 GCF_009906395.1 Kineococcus indalonis | reverse complement strand
GAGCTGGTCGAAGAACCGCGAGGCGGACCTGGCCGGCTACCGCGTCTACCGCGCCGCCTCCGCCGAGGGCGCCTACGAGCTGATCGCCACCACCACCTCGGCGAAGCTGTCCGACAAGGCCGCCCCCGCCGGGCTCACCAGCCACTACCGCGTCACCGCCCTGGACCGCAGCGGCAACGAGTCCGCCCCCGTCGCCGTCAGCGCGCTGCGCACCGACAGGACCGCCCCCGCCGCCCCGGCCGCGCTCACCGCCACCGCGGGCGCCTCCGGCATCGCGCTGGACTGGGCCGACGGCACCGAGGCCGACCTGGCGGGCTACGTCGTGCTGCGCGCCACCGGCACCAGCAGCTCCTACCGCAAGCTCACCAGCACCCCGCTGACCGCCTCGGCCTGGACCGACGCCAGCGCCGTGGCCGGCACCGCCTACACCTACCGCGTCAGCGCGCTGGACCTCAGCGGCAACACCTCCGCCGCCGCCTCCGCCCGGGGCCTGCTGCGCGACGACGTCGCCCCCGCCGCGGTGCGCTCCCTGAAGGCCTCCGGGTCCACCAGCTCGGTCTCGCTGAGCTGGTCCACCAGCCGCGAGGCGGACCTGGCCGGCTACCGCGTCTACCGCGCCGCCTCCGCCGAGGGCGCCTACGAGCTGATCGGCACGCCCACCTCGGCGAAGCTGTCCGACAAGGCCGCCCCCGCCGGCCTGCCCAGCCACTACCGCGTCACCGCGGTGGACACCAGCGGCAACGAGTCCGCCCCCGTCGCCGTCAGCGCGCTGCGCACCGACAGGACCGCCCCGGCCGCCCCCGGCGCGCTCACCGCCACCGCCACCGCCGGCGGCGTCGAGCTGGACTGGGCCGACGCCGCCGAGGCCGACCTGGCCGGCTACGTCGTGCAGCGCGCCACCGGCACCAGCACCTCGTTCAAGGCGCTGACGAGGACGCCCCTGACCGCCTCGGGGTTCACCGACACCACCGCCGTGCCCGGCACCCGCTACACCTACCGCGTCGCCGTGCTCGACCTCAGCGGCAACACCTCCCCGTACACCGCCGTGGCCGGGACCCTGCCCGACACCCTGGCGCCCGGCGCGGTGCGCTCGCTGAAGGCCAAGGCCTCCAGCAGCTCGGTGGCGCTGACGTGGTCGAAGAACGGCGAGGACGACCTGGCCGGCTACCGCGTCTACCGCGCCGCCTCCGCCGACGGCGCCCACGAGCTGATCGCCACGACCACCTCGGCGAAGTTCACCGACACCACCGCCCCCGCCGGGGTGTTCAGCCACTACCGCGTCACCGCGGTGGACACCAGCGGCAACGAGTCCGCGCCCGCCGCCGTCGGCGTCCTGCGCGAGGACGCCGTGGCGCCCGCGGCCCCCGGCGCGCCGGTCGTCACCGCCACCGCGGACGGCCTGGCCCTGGACTGGCCCGACAGCGCCGAGGCCGACCTGGCCGGCTACGTGGTGCAGCGCGCCACGGGCACCAGCACCTCGTTCACCACCCTGACCAGCTCCGCGCTGGTCACCTCCTCCTACACCGACACCCGCACCGCGCCGGGCACCAGCTACACCTACCGCGTGCGCGCGGTGGACCTCAGCGGCAACCTGTCCGCGCCCGCCACCGTCACCGCGGTGCACCCGGACACCACCGCCCCGGCCGCCCCGCGCGGGCTGGGCGCCGCCCCGGCCGCCGGCGGCGTGCAGCTGCGCTGGAGCGCGAGCACCGAGGCCGACCTCGCCGGGTACCGCGTGTACCGCTCCAGCGGCCTGCTGGAGCCGTTCGCGCCGCTGACCACGGCCCTGCTGACCAGCGCCTCGCACCTGGACGCCACCGCCCCCGCGGGGACCACCTCCACCTACCGCGTCACCGCCGTGGACACCAGCGGCAACGAGTCGCCGGTCTCGGCGACCGCGACGTCCGCCCCCCTGGACACCAC
>NZ_JAAALM010000653.1 GCF_009906395.1 Kineococcus indalonis | reverse complement strand
CCCGGCGGTTCCGGGCAGGCGGGTGGGGCGGTCCGGCGGCGCCGGACCGCGCGGCAGGGGGCGGGTCAGAGGACCTTGGCGAGGAAGGCGCGGGTCCGCTCGTGGCGCGGGGCGTCCAGGACCTGGGCGGCCGTGCCCTCCTCGGCCACGACCCCCTCGTGCATGAACAGCACCCGGTCGGCGACCTCGCGGGCGAACCCGATCTCGTGGGTGACCACGACCATCGTCGTGCCGGCCGCCGCCAGGTCGCGGATGACGTCGAGCACCTCGCCGACCAGCTCCGGGTCCAGGGCCGAGGTGGGCTCGTCGAACAGGACGAGGGAGGGCTTCAGCGCCAGCGCGCGGGCGATGGCCACCCGTTGCTGCTGGCCGCCGGACAGGCGCCGCGGGTACTCGCCCTCCTTGTCGGCCAGGCCGACCCGCGCCAGCAGCGCCCGCGCCTCGGGCACGACCTCCGCGCGCTTGCGGCGCTGCGCCGACAGCGGCGCCTCCACGACGTTCTCCAGCACCGTCAGGTGCGGGAAGAGGTTGAAGTGCTGGAAGACGAACCCGATGCCGGAGCGCTGGCGCAGCACCTCCCGCTCGTGCAGCTCCCGCAGGTGCCGGCCGGACCGCCGGTACCCGATGAGCTCGCCGTTCACCTCCACCACGCCGGCGTCGACCTTCTCCAGGTGGTTGACGGTCCGCAGCAGCGTCGACTTCCCCGACCCGGAGGCGCCCAGGACGACGGTCACGGTGCCGGCGCGCACGGTCAGGTCGACCCCGCGCAGCACCTCCAGGGCGCCGAAGCGCTTGTGCACGCCCTCCAGCCGGACCACCGGCGTTTCCAGGACGGTGCTCACCGGGGGACCTCCGATCGACGGGTGCGCCGGGCGCGGACGGTGCGGGCCCACCGCAGCAGCGCCGGCTCCTGGTGCGTGCGGGAACTGCCCCGGCCGTAGTGGCGCTCGACGACCCACTGCAGCGCGGACAGCACGGTGGTGAGGACGAAGTACCACACGGCCGCGACGAGCAGCAGCGGGATCACCTGCCCGGTCCGGTTGTAGACGACCTGCACCTGGTAGAAGAGCTCGGGCAGCGCCATGACGTAGACCACCGAGGTCCCCTTGAGCAGGCCGATGACCTCGTTGCCCGTGGTGGGCACGATGATGCGCAGGGCCTGCGGGAGCTGGATGCGCCAGAACTGCCGGGCCCGCGGGATGCCGAGCGCGGCGGCGGCCTCGCGCTGGCCGGGGTCCACCGCCAGGAAGCCGGAGCGGACGATCTCGGCGAAGTACGCCGCCTGGTGCAGCCCCAGGCCCAGGAACGCGGCGGTCACCGGGCCGATGAGGTCCTGGGTGGAGAAGCTGACGAACTGCGGCCCGAAGGGGACGCCCAGGCCGATGCGCTCGTACAGGATCGCCAGGTTGTACCAGAACAGCAGCTGGAGGATCAGCGGCACCGAGCGGAACACGCTGATGTACGCGAAGCTGACCGCCCTCAGCAGCGGGTTCGACGACATCCGCATCAGCGCCAGCACGGTGCCCAGCACCAGCCCGATCGCCGTGCCCACCAGGGTCAGCCGCACCGTCAGCCACAGCGAGTCCAGGATCGTCGCGGAGAAGAGGAACTCGCCCACGGTGGGCCAGTCCCACGCCGGGTTGGTCACCAGGGCGTTGACGGCCATCGCGGCGAGCACCGCGACGGCGGCGGTGGCCAGCCAGCGCCAGGGGTGGCGCGCGGGCAGGACGCGGACCGCGGCCGTGGGGCCGCCGCCCGCGGGGGCGGGCCACGCGCTCGGCGCGGGCTCGGAGGTGCGGATCGTCATGGGTGCTTCCTCGGGGAGGGCCCGCGCCGGCGGCGGGCTGGACCGGTTCCTGCACCGACCGCCGGGCGCGGTGGCGCCGGGCGCGACGGCGTCGGGCGAGGGGGAGGGGGAGGGGGA
>NZ_JAAALM010000652.1 GCF_009906395.1 Kineococcus indalonis | reverse complement strand
GGCCGCTGCGGCTGCGCGGGGTCGAAGAAACCGCTGCGGGCCAGGTGGGCCGGCCGGCTCGCGGGCAGGTGCGGTGGATCGGCGGCGTGCGGCACGCTGCGCAGGCTGCCACGCCCGCCGGTGCCACCCGCGCGGGGGACGCCCGGAGCGCTCGAGTCGCAACCCGCCACGCGCGGTGGTAGACCGTTCCAGCTGGCGCGGTGGAGCAACGGCCGCGGTCCCGGCGCAGCGGCGCGCGGGCGCGGGGAGCCCGCCCAGCGGATCCACTCGTCGATTCGGAGCCACAGCGATGGAGCAGTTCCCGCGAGGCACCACCCCGCGCAGCACCACCCCGCGCAGCACCACCCGCGCCACCCGGCGCCACCCCGCCCGACCGGGCCGGCCGTGAGCGCCCCCACCGGCGGCGGGGCGCCCGTCACCGTCCGCAGCACCGTCCCCGCGCGCATCGACCGCCTGCCGTGGACGCAGTTCCACTGGCTCGTCGTCGTCGGCCTGGGCGTCTCCTGGATCCTCGACGGCCTGGAGATCCAGATCGTCGCCCTCAACGGCGCCGCCCTCACCCACGACGAGGGCGGGCTGAACCTTACCGGCGACCAGGTCGGCGCCCTGGGGTCCGCCTACCTCGCCGGGCAGGTCGTCGGCGCGCTGGTGTTCGGCCGCCTGACCGACAAGCTCGGCCGGCGCCGGCTGTTCATCCTCACGCTGCTCATCTACCTCATCGGCAGCGGCCTGGGCGGTTTCGCCTGGGACTTCTGGTCCCTGGCGGTGTTCCGGTTCATCGCCGGCACCGGCATCGGCGGCGAGTACACCGCCATCAACTCCGCGATCGACGAGCTCATCCCCTCGCACTACCGCGGTCGCGTCGACATCGCCGTCAACGGCACCTACTGGGCCGGCGCCCTCATCGGCAACCTCGGTGGCCTGTACCTGTACTCCGAGTCCGTCCCGGTGGAGTGGGGCTGGCGGATCGGTTTCTTCATCGGGCCGCTGCTGGGCCTGGTCGTCATCTTCCTGCGCCGGCACATCCCCGAGAGCCCGCGCTGGCTGGTCACCCACGGCCGCGCCGAGGAGGCCGAGCGCACCATCGAGGACATCGAGGACCGGGTCCGGCACTCCGGCGCGCACATCGAGCCGGTGCCGGACTCCAAGGCGCTGGAGATCCGGGAGCTGCCGCCGCTGGGTTTCCGGCAGCTGACGAAGATGTTCTTCGGCACCTACCCCCAGCGCTCGATCCTGGGTTTCACGATGATGGTGACCCAGTCGTTCCTCTACAACGCCATCTTCTTCACCTACGCGCTGGTGCTGACGACGTTCTACGGGATCGAGCAGGGCAGCATCCCCTGGTACTTCATCCCGTTCGCGTTCGGCAACCTGCTCGGCCCGCTCGTGCTCGGCCCGCTGTTCGACACCGTCGGGCGCCGCAAGATGATCTTCGCGACGTACGGCGGCTCCGGGCTGCTGCTGTTCATCACGGCGTTCCTGTTCAACGCCGGGATCCTCAACGCCGTGACGCAGACGGTGCTGTGGTGCGTCATCTTCTTCTTCGCCTCCGCCGGTGCGTCCTCCGCGTACCTGACGGTCTCGGAGATCTTCCCGCTGGAACTGCGCGGGCAGGCGATCTCGTACTTCTTCGCCATCTCCCAGGGCGCCGGCGGCGTCGTGGCCCCGTGGCTGTTCGGCCGGCTCATCGGCGACCCCGACGCGCTGGCCGAGACCGGCGTGGCACCGCCCACGGGACCGCTGATGTGGGGCTACATCATCGGCGCGGTGATGATGATGACCGGCGGGATCGTCGCCCGCGTCATCGGCGTCGACGCCGAGCGCAAGTCGCTGGAGGACATCGCCACCCCGCTGTCCGCGGCGGGCGTGCCCGCCGAGGGCACCACCCCCGGGGCGCCGCGGCGATGAGCGCCGAACCCGGCGCCGGGGCGCCCCGGGGG
>NZ_JAAALM010000651.1 GCF_009906395.1 Kineococcus indalonis | reverse complement strand
GTCCTGCCACGGACCGGGCCGCGAACCCGAAGGAGAGGTCGTCCCGTGAGCGCGCAGACCCTCGCCCCGGGGCGGGCCGCGGTGGCCACGCCCCACGGCCACCGGACCCCCGCCAGCCAGCGGCAGCGCTCCGCCTGGCTGTTCATCGCCCCCTTCGCCGTGTTCTACCTGGCGTTCCTGGTGGGCCCGTCCCTGTACATGCTCGTGGCGAGCTTCTTCGACACGAGCCTCACCAAGACCGGCCTGGGCTCCTTCGCCGGCCTGGCCAACTACCAGGAGATGCTCACCTCGAGCGTCTTCTGGTCCGCGATGTGGCACACCCTGCAGTTCACCCTCTACACCGTGCCGCCGCTGGTGGTGCTGTCCTTCGTCTTCGCGGTCCTGGCCAACCGGATGCGGCGCGGGCACTGGTTCTGGCGGATGGCCTTCTTCGTCCCCTACATCCTGCCCTCGGCGTCCATCTCGCTGATCTGGGTGTTCATCTACACCGCCGACAGCGGCCTGTTCCCGCAGGTGCAGCGCTGGCTGGGCGTGGACGAGCCCACGGCGGTGCTGGCCAGCCCGAGCCTGGCCATGGTCGGCATCGCGGTGACCACGGTCTGGTGGACCATCGGCTTCAACTTCATCCTGTACCTGGCGGGCCTGCAGGACATCCCCCGCGAGCTGTACGAGGCGGCCGCGATCGACGGCGCCACCCCCTGGCAGCAGATCCGGCACCTGACGATCCCGCTGCTGAGCCGCACGACGACGCTGGTGGTCCTGCTGCAGATCATCGCCAGCTTGAAGATCTTCGACCAGGTCTACATCATGACCGACGGCGGGCCGGGCACCAGCACGCAGGTGGCCCTGGGCTTCATCACCCGCACCGGCTTCACCGACTTCCGCGTCGGCGCCGGTGCCGCGGCCAGCGTCCTGCTCTTCCTGGTGATCCTCGTGATCGCGCTCGCCCGCCACGTCCTCGAGACGCGCCAGTCGCGAAGGGAGGCCTGAGATGGCCACCGCGAACCCGCAGGCCCCCAGCCGCCGCCGCAGCGGCATCTCGGCGGCCGCGCCCGCGGCCCGCGTCAGCACCGCCGGCTCCAACGGCGGGAAGGTCTTCGACCGGGTCGGCTTCGTCGTCCTGGTCGTCTGCGCGGTGCTGTGGCTGCTGCCCAGCCTGTGGGCGATCAAGACGTCGCTGACGTCCAACGCGACCGCCGCGCTCGGCGCGGAGGCGATCCTGCGCGACACCGACCCGACGCTGGCCTCGTACTCGACGCTGCTGCGCGGCGGCGACATCTGGAACTGGTACCTGGCCAGCGCCGTCACGGCGGTCGTCTCGGCGGGGCTCGTGGTGACGCTGGGGTCGATGTGCGCGTTCGCGCTCTCGCGGATGCGCTTCCGCGGCCGGCAGCTGGCGTTCGTCCTGGTGCTCGCCGGGATCATGGTGCCGACCGACGTGCTCATCCTGCCGATCTTCCAGGAGCTCAACGCCCTGGGGCTGCTGAACACCTACTGGGCGGTGATCTTCCCGCAGGTCGGGGCGAGCGTCATCGCGATCTTCGTGTTCAAGCAGTTCTTCGACGGGCTGCCCAAGGAGCTGGAGGAGTCCGCGCGCCTGGACGGCGCCTCGAACTGGCGGATCTACCGCTCGATCATCATGCCGCTGTCGCGGCCGATCATCTCCGCGATGGCGATCGTGGTGTTCGTGTGGGTGTGGAACAACCTGATCCTGCCGCTGTTCGTGCTCTCCAACCCCAAGCTCATGACCATCCCGGTCGGGCTGGCCACCGTGCAGGGCTCCTACGGGCAGCGCTTCGCCGACATCCAGGCCTCCACGATCCTCGGCGCCCTGCCGCTGGTGGTGCTGTTCCTGATCTTCCAGCGCCGCATCGTCGAGGGCATCGCGGGCACCGGCCTGAAGGGCTGAACCACCCCCGCGGCACCACCCGCACCCCCGCAC
>NZ_JAAALM010000650.1 GCF_009906395.1 Kineococcus indalonis | reverse complement strand
CCCCCGGGCGTCCTCCGCGGCGTCCTCGCCGGCCTCCTCCTCCGGCGGCGGCTCCGTCGGCGGCGGCGCCGACTCCCTGAACTGGGGCGCGCTGGCCGCCTGCGAGTCCGGCGGCGACCCGGGGATCGTCTCCAGCAGCGGCAAGTACCACGGCCTGTACCAGTTCAGCGTCTCCACCTGGCGCGCCGTCGGCGGCAGCGGCCTGCCCAGCCAGGCCTCGGCCTCCGAGCAGACCTACCGGGCCAAGCTGCTCTACCAGCGCGCCGGTGCCGGACAATGGCCCGTGTGCGGCAAGCGCCTCTGACCACGACCACCCGCCCGGCCCCGCGCCCGGCGAGCTCCGCGACGACCCGTGCTGCGGGGGCCCCGTGCCCCTGCTGACCGCCGGTGACGTCCGCGAGCTCGCCGGGCGCCTCGGCGTGCGGCCCACCAAGACCCTCGGGCAGAACTTCGTCGTCGACGCCAACACCGTGCGGCGCATCGTGCGGGTCGCCGAGTTGACGCCCGACGACGTCGTCGTCGAGGTCGGCCCCGGCCTGGGCTCGCTGACCCTGGCGCTGCTGGAGGTCGTCGACCGGGTCGTCGCCGTCGAGATCGACCCCGTCCTGGCCGCCGAGCTGCCCGCCACCGTCGCCGCCCGCGCCCGCCCCGGCACCGAGCTGGAGGTGGTGCTCGCCGACGCCGTGGCCGTCACCGAGCTGCCCGGCCCGCCGCCCACCGCGCTCGTGGCGAACCTGCCCTACAACGTGGCCGTGCCGGTGCTGCTGACCATGCTCGCCCGCTTCCCCAGCCTGCGCCACGGGCTGGTCATGGTGCAGTCCGAGGTCGCCGACCGCCTCGTGGCCGGCCCGGGCAGCCGCACCTACGGCGTGCCCAGCGTCAAGACCGCCTGGTACGCCCACGCCCGCCGGGCCGGGGCGGTGCCCCCGCCGGTGTTCTGGCCCGTGCCGCGCGTGGACTCCGGGCTGGTCGCCTTCACCCGCCGCGAGCCACCGGGGGGCGCGGCCGCGCGCGAGGAGGTCTTCGCCGTCGTCGACGCCGCCTTCGCCCAGCGCCGCAAGACCCTGCGCGCCGCCCTGGCCGGCTGGGCCGGCTCGCCCGCCGCCGCCGAGCGGGCCCTGCGCGCCGCCGGGGTGGACCCCGGCGCGCGCGGCGAGCAGCTCGACGTGGCCGCCTTCGCCCGCATCGCCGCGCACCGCCCGCCCGGCGCCACGCCGTAGGGTCTGACCCCGTGTCCCGCAGTTCCGCGCAGGCGGCCGTCACCGCCCGCGCCCCGGCCAAGGTCAACCTCCTGCTGGAGGTCGGGCCCCGCCGCGACGACGGCTACCACGACCTGCTCACCGTCTTCCAGGCCCTGGACCTCAGCGAGGACGTCACCGCCGCCCCCGCGGCCGGCTTCTCCGTGGAGGTCGTCGGCGAGCCCGGCGTCGACGTCGCCGGGGTGCCCCTGGACGAGCGCAACCTGGCGCTGCGCGCCGCCCTGCTGCTCGCCGAGCGCACCGGCGTGCGCGCCGGCGCGCACCTGAGCGTGCGCAAGGGCGTGCCCGTGGCCGGCGGCATGGCCGGCGGCTCCGCCGACGCCGCCGCCGCCCTGGTGGCCTGCGACGCCCTGTGGGGCACGCGCCTGGGCCTGGCGGCCCTGACGGAGCTGGCCGCCGAGCTCGGCGCCGACGTGCCCTTCTGCCTGCACGGGCGCACCGCCGTGGGCACCGGCCGCGGCGACCGCCTCGTGCCCGTCCTGACCACCGCCGCCTTCCACTGGGTGCTCGTGCTGCCCGGCGCGGGGCTGTCCACCCCGGCCGTCTTCGCCGAGTGCGACCGGCTGCGCGAGGCCTCCGGCGCCGGCCCGGCCGCCGCGCCCGAGGCCGGCGAGCGGCTGCGGGCCGTGGAGGCCGCGCTGCGCGCCGGCGACCCCGCCGCCCTGGGCGCGGCCCTGTCCAACGACCTGCAGGAGGC
>NZ_JAAALM010000064.1 GCF_009906395.1 Kineococcus indalonis | reverse complement strand
CCCCGCGGTGCCGCGCCCCCCTCGGGACCCCGCGCGACCCTGAGCGCCCGGGGTGTGACGCAGGGTCACGCGACGTGAGAGTGGTCAGGTCCGCGGCGAACCGTCACCATCGCTGCCGTGGAGACGGGGAACGTCGGCTGGCCCTACCTGCTCAAGCGGGCCCTGGGCCACCACGTGCGCGACCGGCTGCGGGAGGCCGCCGCCCGCGGGACCGCCCACCCGGTGACCACCTCGACCGAGCTGGCCGCCGCCGGCGCGCGGCGCACCGTCGTGCACCCGGACCCCGGACCGGTGCCGCTGCGGCGCCCCGCCGGCCTGGACACCGGCACCTGGCGCTCCTGGCGCGCCGGGCACCTGCCCGCCGGCGGCGAGCAGTTCGTCCTCGACGTCCGCGGCGCCACCGTCGTCAGCGGCTTCGGCTGGGTCTTCGACTCCGGCCGCCTCGTCACCGACCTGTGGCGCGACGCCGACCACCCCGGGGAGCGGACGCGCTCGGCGCAGCGCCTGGCCGCCCGCGTGCGCCCCGACGGGCCCGCCGAGCACCTGCCCGGCACCACGGCGTCCCTGCTGGCCCCGTGGGCGCTGAACTACTACCACTGGACCGTGCAGGGCGTGCCGCGCGTGGGCCTGCTCGCGGCCGCGGCGGACCTCGCCGAGGTCGACCGCTGGCTCGTCCCGCGGCTGGCCCACCCCTACCTCGGCGAGTGGCTCGACCACCTCGGCGTGCCCCCCTCCGCCCGCGTGGAGGTCTCCGGCGCCGGGCGGCGCTTCACCGCCGAGCGCCTGCTCGTCAGCTCCGTGCCCTCGGCCGGCTACAACGTCCCGCGCTGGGTCGTGGACGACGTGCGCGCGCGCGTGGCGGGGCTGCGCCGCGGCGGCGGGCCGGAGCTGCTGCTCGTCGACCGCCCCGGCACCGGGCGCCGGCGCCTGCTCAACCGCGAGGAGGTGCTCCGGGTCGTGCGCGAGCGCGGCTTCACCGTCGTGGACCTCGACGACGCGACCCTGGCCGAGGAGGTGGCGCTGTTCACCTCCGCGCGCGTCGTGGTCGGCGTGCACGGCGCCGGGCTGACCAACGCCCTGTACGGCCCCGAGGGCTCCCACGTGGTGGAGATCACCCCCTCGAGCCTGTCGTACCCCACCTTCCACAAGCTCGCGGGCGTGGCCGGCCTGCACCACCACGTGCTGCCCGGCACCGAGCCGGCGCTGCCGTGGCGGCTGAGGTTCCTCGACAACGACGCCGACGTCGTCGCCGACGTGCCCGCCCTGGCGCACCTGCTGGACCGGCTGCTCGCCGGCACGCACGCGGTGCCCGCCGCGCCCGCCCCGCGCGCCCCCGGGACCGCCGGGGCGGCCGGGGCCCCCGGGACCGCCGGTGAGGTCGTGTGAACCCGCTGTGAGCCGGGCCGCGGCGGGCACGCGCGCCGCGCGCGCCGCGTTGGTCCCGGCGTGGCAGAGCAGCAGCAGCAGGCGGGCCCCCGGCCCGCGCCCGGGTGGGGGCAGGAGCCGCCCGGTGGCGTCCTCGCCGTCGTCAACGCCGCCGCCGGGTCGGCCCGCGAGGCCGTGGTCGACGCGGTCGTCGGCGAGCTCGGGCGCGGCGCCGACGTCGAGCTGCGGCGCACCCGCGGCCTGGACGACCTGCGCGCGGCGCTGCTGGGCGCCGACGGCCGCCGGCTCGTCCTGCTCGGCGGCGACGGCACCCTGCACGCGGCGCTGCAGCTGCTGCACGACGCCGGCGCCACCCGCTCCGTCGGGCCGCTGGGCGTGGTGCCCCTGGGCACCGGCAACGACCTCGCCCGCTCCCTGCGGCTGCCGCTGGACCCCGTGGCCGCCGCGCGGGTGGCCGTGCGCGGGCGCCCGCGCGACCTGGAGCTGCTCGTGGACGGCCACGGGCGCACCACCGTCAACACCGTCCACGCCGGCATCGGCGCCTCCGCCACCGCCAAGGCGCAGCGGCTGAAGAAGGTCCTGCGCGCCGGCGCCTACCCCGTGGGCGCGCTGTGGGCCGGCGTCGGCGCCGGGCGCGGCTTCCGGCTGCGGGTGGAGGTCGACGGGCGCGTGGTGGCCGACGGGCAGCGCCCGCTGCTCGTCGTGGGCATCGGCATCGGCGGCACCATCGGCGGCGGCGCGCGCCTGGTGCCCGGCGCCGACCCGCACGACGGCGTCGCCGACGTGGTGGTCTCCACCTCCACCGGCCCCCTGGCGCGCGTCGGCTTCGCCAGCGGCCTGCGCAGCGGCGTGCACGTGGACCGCCACGACGTGACCACCACGACCGGCAGGGTGGTGGAGGTCACCGCCCTGGAGGGCACCTTCCGGCTGAACTCCGACGGCGAGGTGACCGGCCCGCAGCGCCACGAGCGCTTCGAGATGCACGCCGACGTGTGGCGCGCCGTCTGCCCCTGAGGGGGCACCCCGGCGGCCCGGCTCGGCGGCTCGGCCCCGCGGGGCCCGGTTCAGCGGCCCAGCGCGTCCAGCAGCTCCAGGTGCCCGGCGACCGCGGCCGCCAGGGCGTCGGCGCGCGCCAGCGGCGAGCCGGGCGCCCAGCGGTGCGCGGCGAAGTCGCCGCTGGCGCGCCGCACCGCCGCCAGGCTCGCCACCAGCTCCTGCTCCAGCTGCGCGCGCAGCACCTCCGGCGCCGGCCGCGGCGGGCGCAGCCCGGCGCCCTCCCCGGCGCGCAGCGCCTCCAGCACGCCCGCCTCGGGGCCGCCGTCCACCGTCCACAGCCGCACCGGCCCGGTGACCGCGTGGTTGCCCACGGGGCGCCCCGCCGGGCGGAACACCAGCCGCACCGGCCGCTTGGCCAGCCCCGAGGCGGCCAGCCACTGCCCGGCGCCGGGCGGGGCGGTGCCCCAGGCGCACTCCACCGGGTCCGCGTCGCACACCAGCGCCACCCCCACCCCGCCGTCGTCGGGGACCTCCTCGGCCGGCGGGCCCAGCAACGGCCCCCACAGCCACGCCTCCAGCACCCGCAGCCGCACGATCCCCGGCGGCTGCGCCGCCACGTGCGCGCACCGCTCGGCCACGTGCTCCGCGGTCCGCACCGCCGTCGCCCACCTCACGCGGGGCAGTCTGCCGCGCCGGCCCCCGCGCGCGACGGCGGCGTTGGCCCGGGCGCCGGGAGCGGGCCTAAGGTGCCCCGGTGGACGCGACCGGGCTCAGGGCCCTGCAGAAGCCGTTGAAGGACAAGTACCGCGAGGACCCCGGCTCCGCGGCCGTGCCCGCGCGGGCCGTGGCGGTCCTGGACGGGCAGTCCATCGGGGTCTCCGTGGACGGCTTCGCCGGCACCACCCGCGCCGGGCTGCACCCGGCCGCCGGCGGGGACGGCACCGAGGCCTGCTCCGCCGACATGCTCTGCGAGGCCGTGGCCGCCTGCGCGGGCGTGACGCTGCGCAGCGTCGCCACGGCGATGGGGGTGGAGCTGCGCGGCGCCAGCGTCACCGCCGAGGCGACCTGGGACGCGCGCGGCACCCTGGGGGTGGACCGCTCCGTGCCCGTCGGCATCTCCGACGTCACCATCACCTTCGACTTCACCTCCGACGCCGACGAGGCCACCGAGGCGAAGATGGTCTCCCTGGCCGAGCGCTACTGCGTCATCGCCCAGACCCTGCAGGTGCCGCCGAAGGTCACCGTCCGCCGCGCCTGAGGCGCAGCGCGGGGGCGCGCGCGGGCGCGCCCCCGGGCGCGGGGGTCAGGCGTCGAGGGCGAACGTGGTGGTGCCGGTGAACACCGCGCCCGGGCGCAGCACGCCGCCGTCCAGCCCGCCGCCCAGCTCCCCGGCGGTGAACGCCGGCCGGTTCACCGCGTCCGGCAGCAGCTGGGTCTCCAGGCACAGCGCGTCGCCCTGGCGCACCGGCCGCCCGGCCGGGTCGCGCCAGGCGCCGTCCAGGAAGTTGCCGGTGTACAGCTGCAGGCCCGGCGCGTCGGTGAGCACCCGCAGGCGCCGGCCGCTGCGCGGGCCCGTCAGCTCGGCCACCACCCGCTCGCCGCCGCCGGCGCCGTCGAGCACGAGGCAGTGGTCGTAGCCGCCGGCGCGCAGCAGCTGCTCGTCGGGCTCGCGCAGCCGCTCGCCCAGCCGGGTCGGGGCGCGGAAGTCGAACGGCGTGCCCGCCACGTCGCGCAGCTCGCCGGTGGGCACGAGCACCTCGTCCACCGGCAGGTAGCGCGAGGCGTGCGCGCGCAGCACGTGGTCCTCCACCGTGCCGGGCCCGTCGAGGTTGACGTACGCGTGGTTGGTGAGGTTCACCGGCGTCGGCGCGCTCGTCGTGGCCTCGTACCGCAGCCGCAGGCGCACCCCGTCCGCGCCCCCGCTCAGCTCGTAGGTCACCCGCGCCACCAGCTCGCCGGGGAAGCCCATGTCCCCCTCGAGGCTGCGCAGGGTCAGCCGCACCGCCGGGCCCTCCCCGCCGGTGACCTCCTCGGCCCGCCACACCCGCTGGTCGAAGCCCTCCGCGCCGCCGTGCAGGGCGTTGGGGCCGTCGTTGACCGGCACGCGGTGCTCCACGCCGTCGACGCTGAAGCGACCGCCGGCCAGGCGGTTGGCCACCCGGCCCACCACCGCGCCCGGGTAGCCCTCGGCGGCCTCGTAGGCGGCCACGTCGGGCAGGGCCACCACCACGTCGCCGAGGGCGCCGGCGGCGTCGGGCACGCGCAGCCGGTGCAGGGCCGCGCCGCGGGTGAGGACGTGCGCGGCGGCGCCGGAGGGCAGCCGCAGCTCCCAGCGCTCCACGGGCTCGCCGCGGCGGGTGCGGCCGAACGGGGTGCGGGCGACGGTGCCGCCGGCGGGGGTCTCGGGAGCGCTCACGGCTGCATCGTGCCGTGCCCGCGCCCCGCGGCGCCCGCCGGGGCGGCTACGGGTCCAGCCGCCAGTCGACGCCCTCGCCGCCGGCCTCGCGCAGCAGGGCGTCGACGCGGCTGAAGGGGCGCGAGCCGAAGAAGCCGCGCGAGGCCGACAGCGGGCTGGGGTGCACCCCGGTCACCACCGGCACCCCCTCCAGCAGCGGCTGCACGGACTGCGCGTCGCGGCCCCACAGCAGCGCCACCAGCGGCCCGCCGCGCGCGGCCAGCGCCCGCACGGCCGCGTCGGTCACGGCCTGCCAGCCCAGGCGCCGGTGCGAGCCGGCGTCGCCGGCGCGCACGGTCAGCGCCCTGTTGAGCAGCAGCACCCCCGAGCGGGTCCACGCCGTCAGGTCGCCGTGCGCGGGCGGCTGCACGCCGGTGTCCTCGCGCAGCTCCTTGTAGACGTTCACCAGGCTGCGCGGCAGGGGCCGCACGTGCGGCTCGACGGCGAACGCCAGCCCGATCGGGTGCCCCGGGGTGGGGTAGGGGTCCTGCCCCACCAGCAGCACGCGCACCTGCTCGAAGGGCTGGCGGAAGGCGCGCAGCACGTGCCCGGGCGCCGGCAGCCAGGGCCCGGGGTCGGCGGCCAGGCGCGCCGAGAGCGCCGACAGCTCCGCGCGCACCGGCGCCAGGGCGCGCGCCCAGCTGGGGTCGAGGTCGTCGACCCCCAGCCCGGCGGGGTCCTCGCCGCCCGCGCCGGGCGCCGGCGGGACGACGGGCTGCTGCGGCTGCGGCTGCGGCTCCTCGGGCACCCGGCGACGCTAACGCGGTGCGCGCGCCCCCGCGCGCCGCGCGCGGCCGGTGCCGCCGGCGCCTCCTACAGTGGTCCGCGTCGAGAGGGGGAGCGGTTCGTGGACGGGTCGCAGGTGCAGGTCGGCGCGGCGGCGCGCGAGGAGGACGAGGCGCCCGCGGGGGCCGCGGACGGGCTCAGCCGCCGCGACGCCGAGGTCCTGGCCTTCGAGCGGCAGTGGTGGAAGTACGCCGGCGCCAAGGAGCAGGCGGTGCGCGAGCTGTTCGACCTGACGCCCACGCGCTACTACCAGGTGCTCAACGCCCTCATCGACACCCCCGAGGCGCTGGAGCACGACCCGATGCTCGTCAAGCGGCTGCGGCGCATGCGCTCCAGCCGCCAGCGCGCCCGCTCGGCGCGCCGCACGGGCGTGCAGCCCTGAGCGCACGGGCCGGGCAGCGGCCGCGCCAGCTCGCGGCCCGGCGCGGGGCGCACCGCACGCGCCGCTCGCCGGCGGCGGTGCTGCTGCTCGTGCTGGCGTGGTCGGCGCTGGCGGTGCTGGTGGCCGCCGCGGCGGTGCTGGTGGTGCGCCGGGTCGCCGGCCCGCTGCTGGGCAGCGCCGCGGGCCTGCTCTGAGGCCGCCGCGGAGCGCTCGGCCGCACCGGACCGGCCTGGTCGAACCCTGCCCCAACAGCCCCTCGCACCACTAGCCTGAGCAGCGGTCGATCAGTTCGATGGGCACGTCCTCCACCGGGCCGGCACGTCGGGCGTCGCCCACGGCCTCACCGCCGCGGGCAGCGTGAGACCCGTCCCCGGGCGATGCCGGGGGCGTCCCGCTCGCTGCACCACCAGGAGAAGGCAATGGCTCAGGGCACCGTGAAGTGGTTCAACGCCGAGAAGGGGTACGGCTTCATCACCGTGGACGACGGCGGCGCCGACGTCTTCGTGCACTACTCGGCGATCGTCGCCGACGGCTACCGCTCCCTCGAGGAGGGCCAGCGCGTCGAGTTCGAGGTCGGCCAGGGGCAGAAGGGCCCGCAGGCCGAGAGCGTGCGCGGCATCTGAGCCGCCGCGCCGGCGACCGGCCCGGTCGGGGCGCGGTCGCCGGCAGCGCCCTCCCGGCGCGGCGCGCGGGCGAGGGGGGTTTGCACTCGGGGTGGGGGAGTGCCAACATTGGCGTTGGCACTCTCGAGTCGAGAGTGACAGCACCAGCAGCACCTCGACCCGGGAGCGAAAGCTCCCGGCCGGTCCGGTGAGGCCGCCGGCGCGGGGGACGTGACCCCGCCGCCGACGGTCGTCCGTCGCGGGCACCGCTCCGGCCGACCACCGCCCGCCTTCTGGGAGGAACACCAGGCATGAGCAAGATCATCGCCTTCGACGAGGAGGCCCGCCGCGGCCTCGAGCGCGGGATGAACCAGCTCGCCGACGCTGTCAAGGTGACGCTCGGCCCCAAGGGCCGCAACGTCGTCCTGGAGAAGAAGTGGGGCGCCCCCACGATCACCAACGACGGTGTGAGCATCGCCAAGGAGATCGAGCTCGAGGACCCGTACGAGAAGATCGGGGCCGAGCTCGTCAAGGAGGTCGCGAAGAAGACGGACGACGTCGCCGGTGACGGCACGACGACCGCGACCGTCCTGGCCCAGGCGCTCGTGCGCGAGGGCCTGCGCAACGTGGCCGCGGGTGCGAACCCGATGGGCCTCAAGCGCGGCATCGAGAAGGCCGTCGAGGCCGTGACCGAGCAGCTCGTCGGCGCTGCCCGCGAGGTCACCACCAAGGAGCAGATCGCCGCGACCGCCGGCATCTCCGCCGGCGACGCCTCCATCGGCGAGCTCATCGCCGAGGCCCTCGACAAGGTGGGCAAGGAAGGCGTCATCACCGTCGAGGAGAGCAACACCTTCGGCCTGGAGCTCGAGCTCACCGAGGGCATGCGCTTCGACAAGGGCTACATCTCCCCCTACTTCGTCACCGACGCCGAGCGTCAGGAGACGGAGCTCGAGGACCCGTACGTCCTCATCCTCAACTCCAAGATCTCCACGGTGAAGGACCTGCTCCCGCTGCTGGAGAAGGTCATGCAGTCCGGCAAGCCGCTGGTGATCGTGGCCGAGGACGTCGAGGGCGAGGCCCTGGCGACCCTGGTCGTCAACAAGATCCGCGGCACCTTCAAGTCGGTCGCCGTCAAGGCCCCCGGCTTCGGCGACCGCCGCAAGGCCATGCTGGGCGACATCGCCATCCTCACCGGTGGCCAGGTCATCTCCGAGGAGGTCGGGCTCAAGCTCGACACCGCCGACCTCGACCTGCTGGGCCGCGCCCGCAAGGTCGTCGTCACCAAGGACGAGACCACCATCGTCGAGGGCGCCGGCGACGCCGACGCGATCGCGGGCCGCGTGGGCCAGATCCGCGCCGAGATCGAGCGCAGCGACTCCGACTACGACCGCGAGAAGCTGCAGGAGCGCCTCGCCAAGCTCGCCGGCGGCGTGGCCGTCATCAAGGCGGGCGCGGCCACCGAGGTCGAGCTCAAGGAGCGCAAGCACCGCATCGAGGACGCCGTGCGCAACGCGAAGGCGGCCGTCGAGGAGGGCATCGTCGCCGGTGGTGGCGTGGCCCTCATCCAGGCCGGCGCCGTCGCGTTCGAGAAGCTCGAGCTGACCGGTGACGAGGCCACGGGCGCGAACATCGTCAAGGTCGCCGTCGAGGCCCCGCTGAAGCAGATCGCCGTGAACGCCGGCCTCGAGGGCGGCGTCGTGGCGGAGAAGGTCCGCAACCTGCCCACCGGTCACGGCCTGAACGCCGCCACCGGCGAGTACGTGGACCTGCTCGAGGCGGGCATCAACGACCCGGTCAAGGTGACGCGCTCCGCGCTGCAGAACGCCGCGTCCATCGCGGGCCTGTTCCTCACCACCGAGGCCGTCATCGCCGACAAGCCGGAGAAGGCGGCCCCGGCCGCCGCCGGCGGCGACGGCGGCATGGGCGGCATGGACTTCTGAGTCCCCCCGCTCCACCAGCACCACCCGCGAGGGCGGTCCTCCACCAGGGGGGCCGCCCTCGCGGCGTCCCCGCGCCCACGGGCGTCCCCGCACCGATTACCGTGCCGCCGGTGAGCACTCCGACGACGACGTCCAGCGCGGCGCCCACCAGCGCCCCCGGGCTGAACTGGGCCCGCAACCACCGCTACGCCGCGCGCACCCTGCACCGCCCCGAGACGCTGGAGCAGCTGCGCCACGTCGTGGCCGGCGCGCGGCGGGTGCGGGCGCTGGGCACCCGGCACTGCTTCAACGACGTCGCCGACTCCCCGGGCGACCTGGTCTCCCTGGAGGCGCTGCCCGCGCCGGTCGAGGTCGACAGCGCCGCGGGCAGCGTGCGGGTCGGCGCCGGCACCAGCTACGGGGTGCTCGCCCAGCGGCTGCACGAGCAGGGGTGGGCGCTGCGCACCATGGCCTCCCTGCCGCACATCAGCGTGGCCGGCGCGGTCGCCACCGCCACCCACGGCTCCGGCGACCGCACCCGGTGCCTGGCCGCGGACGTGCGCGCCCTGGAGCTGGTCGGCGCCGACGGCGAGCTGCGGCGCGTCGAGCGCGGCCGGGAGGAGTTCGCCGGCAGCGTCGTCGCCCTGGGGGCCCTCGGCGTCGTCACCGCCCTGGAGCTGGACGTCGTGCCCACCTACCAGGTGCGCCAGGACGTCTACTCCGGCCTGTCCTTCGAGGCGTTCACCGCGAACTTCGACGCCGTCACCTCCGCCGCCTACAGCGTCAGCGTCTACACCACCTGGGTCGGCGGGGACACCGCGCAGGTGTGGCTCAAGACGCGCCTGTCGGACTCCGCCGAGGCCCCCGCGGAGCTGTTCGGCGCCCGCCCCGCGCCCGAGCCCCTGCACCCGCTGCCGGAGGTGGACGTGCGCAACGCCACCGAGCAGCTCGGCGTGCCCGGCCCCTGGCACGAGCGGCTGCCGCACTTCAGGTCCAGCTTCCAGCCCAGCAACGGCGAGGAGCTGCAGGTCGAGCACCTCGTGCCGCGCGAGCACGCCCTGGGCGCCGTCGCGGCGCTGCGCGAGCTGGGCCCCTCCCTCGCGCCGCTGCTGCACATGTGCGAGGTGCGCACCGTCGCAGCGGACGACCTGTGGCTGTCCCCGGCCCACGAGCGCGACGCGGTGGCGTTCCACTTCACCTTCAAGCAGCGCCAGCGCGAGGTGCTCGCCGCCCTGGCGCACGTGGAGGAGGCGCTGGCGCCGTTCTCGCCGCGACCGCACTGGGGCAAGCTGTTCGTCGCCGACGCGGCGACCCTCGCGGCCCGCTACCCGCGCTTCGCCGACGCCCGCGCGCTGGTGGCCCGCCACGACCCGGGCGCGAAGTTCGCCAACGCCTTCACCGACCGTATCGGCCTCACCGGCTGACCCGACCGGCCCGCCCCGGTGGCGGGTCAGCCCAGGTCCACCGGCGCCCGCAGCGGGTCCGCCACCGCGATCTCCGCGGCCGCGAAGCGCTCCTCCAGCGCCTCGAGGCCGCGGTCCCGCAGGTAGTCGCGCTCCACGTCGTGGATCGGCACCGCCTGCAGCCAGCGCACCGGCGGCAGGTCCTCCTGCAGGCGGTAGCGCGCCAGGCGCGGGAACAGCCCCGGCGCGGTGAGCAGCAGGTGCGCGGCGCCCCCGCCGACCAGCTCGCCCACGACGCCGGGGAACACCGTGCCCGCCTGCACCGGGCGGCCCTCGCCCGCCGCCGTGAACGCCGAGGCCACCAGCAGCGCGGCGGCGTCGTGCGCCTCCACGCCGGCCAGCACCGTCACCAGCTCCACCCGCTCGTCGTGCCGGTCGGCGCCGGAACCGACCACGTTGACCCACCGGTGCATCGAGAGGGTGGAGACCGACACGTGGCCCGGGCGCGGGGCGTCGCGCACCGTCAGCACGTCCAGCCAGCGCCGGCCGGAGCTGTCGGTGAACTCCGAGAACTCCGGCACCGCGTCGCGGCGCAGCTGACCCGCCGCGAACCGCGCCATGGCCACCTCCGCGTCCGACGGGGGAGCGGGCTCGGTGCTCACCGAGCCACCCGGCCCACCGGGCGGGCCGCCTCGTCGGCCAGTCCCGTGGTCGCGTCCGCCAGCGCCGCCAGCGGCGCGTGCAGGCCGGCGTCGACCCACTCCCCGCCGCCGGCCAGCGCGTCGAGCACGAACCGCGGGTGCGCGGTCAGCCGCTCCGCCAGGCGGAAACCCGCCCCGCGCGTGGTGGCCGCCAGGTCGTCCAGCTGCGGCCAGGGCCGCTCGGGGTTCACGTGGTCCGGCGTCAGCGGGGAGACCCCGCCCCAGTCGTCCACGCCGGCGGCCAGCAGCTGCTCGCGCTGGCCGGGGTCGGACAGGTTCGGCGGCGCCTGCAGCGACACCCCCGCCCCCAGCAGCAGCCGCGCCACGGCGATGGCGGCCAGGTACTCCTCGTGCCCGAGGTCGTCGGCGCCGCGCATGGCGGTGTCGTCCTTGGCGCGGAAGTTCTGCACGATGACCTCCTGCACCCCGCCGTGCCGCGCGGCCACGTCGCGGATCGCCAGCAGGGAGTCCACCCGCTCGGCGGGCGTCTCGCCGATGCCCACGAGGATCCCCGTGGTGAACGGCACGCGCGCCCGGCCGGCGTCCTCCAGGACCCGCAGGCGCAGCGCCGGGTCCTTGTCGGGGGAGCCGTAGTGCACCCCGCCCGGCTCGCTCCACAGCCGCGCGGCGGTGGTCTCCAGCATCATCCCCATCGAGGGCGCCACGGCGCGCGAGGAGCGCAGCGCCTCGAACGTCATCACCCCCGGGTTCAGGTGCGGCAGCAGCCCGGTCTCGTCGAGCACGAGGCGCGCCAGGTGCTGCACGTACTCCAGCGTGCCGGTGAAACCCCGCTCGTCCAGCCACCGGCGGGCGACCGGCCAGCGGTCCTCCGGGGCGTCGCCGAGCGTGAACAGCGCCTCCTTGCACCCGGCGGCCGCGCCGTCGCGGGCGATCGCCAGCACCTGCTCCGGCTCCAGGTACGCCGCCGGCAGCCGGCCCGGCACCGTGGCGAAGGTGCAGTAGTGGCAGCGGTCGCGGCACAGCCGCGTCACCGGCACGAACACCTTCTTGGAGTAGGTGACCACGCCGGGGCGCCCGGCGCGGGCCATCGCCTCGTCGCGCACGGGCGCGGCCAGCGCGCACAGGGCGGCCAGGTCGGCTCCGCGCGCGTGCAGCAGCACCTCGGCGGAGGAGGCGTCCAGCTCGCCGGCGCGCGCGGCGGCCAGCGCCGAGCGCACCCGGGC
>NZ_JAAALM010000649.1 GCF_009906395.1 Kineococcus indalonis | reverse complement strand
GCGCCGGGAGCGCGCCGGCCACCGCCGCCGACGGCGCTGAGCGCTGAACCCCGCCGCACGCCCCGACGTCCGCGCCGCCCGCTGACGCGGGCGAACCCGAGAGGTCCGTCCTTGCCCCGACCGCCCGCCCCCCGCGCGAAGCCCGCGACCCGCACCGGCGCGGCGACCCGACCGCCCCGCGGGCGCGGCGGGGCCCGTGCGCACGACGCGCGGCCGGACCGCCGCCTGCGCGCGTTCGTCCTCACGGTCCTCGTCGTGCTCAGCCTGCTCGCCGGGCGGCTGGTGCAGCTGCAGGGCGCCGACGCCGCCGAGCTCGCCCGGGCCGCGCTGGACCAGCGCACCCACACCAGCACCCTGTACGCCCAGCGCGGCGACGTCCTCGACGCCGACGGGGTCGTGCTGGCCACCTCCGTCGAGCGGCGCGACGTGGTCGCCGACCCGAAGATCCTGGTCGGCTTCAACGAGGACGCGCAGGGCGAGCCGCGAGAGGCCGACCTGCCCACGGGCCCGGCCGGCGCCGCGCGCGTGCTCGCCCCGGTCCTCGGCGTGGACGAGGCCGCGCTGACCGCCACCCTCACCGGCTCCGGTCCGGAGGACCGGTACGCGCTCGTCGCCGTGGGCATCACCCCCGAGCTGTGGCAGCGGGTCTCCGACGCCGACGTGCCGGGCATCACCTCCGAGCGCACCACCCAGCGCATCTACCCCAGCGGCAGCGCGGCCTCCACCCTGGTGGGCGTCCTGGGTTCCAGCGAGACCGAGGACGGCAAGACCGTGGACAGGCCCCTGTCGGGGCTGGAGTACGCCGACAACGACCTGCTGGAGGGCGCCGACGGCCAGGTCCGCTACGAGCGCAGCCTGGGCGGGCAGGAGATCCCGCTGGGGGAGCGCGAGATCACCGAGCCCGTCGACGGCACCTCGCTGCACCTGACCATCGACTCCGACCTGCAGTGGAAGGCCAGCTCGGCCATCGCCGCGCAGGTGGAGGCCACCGGCGCGCGCTCCGGCACGGTCGTGGTGATGGACCGCCAGCAGCGGCTGCTGGCGCTGGCCAGCGCCCCCAGCATCGACCCGGCGAACCTCACGGACTTCTCCAACTCGGAGCTGAACAACACCGCGCTGACCGACTCCTTCGAGCCCGGTTCCACCGCGAAGGTCATCACCCTGGCCGCGGTGCTGGAGGAGGGGACCTCCACGGCCGCCAGCCGGTTCACGGTGCCCGACCAGCTGGAGCGCTCCGACAAGGTGTTCCACGACTCCCACTCGCACCCCGAGCAGGAGCTCACCCTGGCGGGGATCCTCGCCGAGTCCAGCAACACCGGCACCATCAAGGCCGGCGAGCAGCTGGAGCCCGCGCAGCTGTACGACTACCAGCGCCGGTTCGGGCTGGGGCAGGAGTCCGGCCTGGACTTCCCCGGCGAGACCGCCGGCATCATCGCGCCGCCGGAGGACTACTCCGGCACCCAGCGCTACACGGTGATGTTCGGCCAGGGCATGTCCGTCAACGCGGTGCAGGCCGCGTCGGTGTTCGCCACCGTCGCCAACGACGGCGTGCGCGTGCAGCCGCAGCTGGTCTCCGGCACCTCCGACCCGGACGGGAACTACCGCGCCGCCCCGGCCCCGGCGAGCACCCGCGTCGTCAGCTCGCAGACCGCGAAGACGTTGCGGGACATGATGCAGGCCGTCGTCGGCGAGGGCGGCACGGCGCAGGCCGCCGACATCCCCGGGTACCTCGTGGCGGGCAAGACGGGAACCGCGCAGCGCTACGACGCCGACTGCGGCTGCTACTCCGGCTACACCGCCTCGTTCATCGGCATGGCCCCCGCCGACGACCCGCAGCTCGTCGTCGCCGTCATCCTGCAGGACCCCAAGACGAACTACTACGGCGGTTCCGCCGCCGGCCCGGTGTTCAAGGACGTCATGACGTACGCGCTGCAGCAGCGCCGGGTGGCTCCCTCC